>CAYTLM010000006.1:0-25482 GCA_964438485.1 uncultured Leptospirales bacterium
CTTATTGCATCAGTTCCTGCAAGAATTATAATCTGCGGATCTGCTGTGGCTTCATGGCATATATCAACAGCCTCTGCCATGTTTTCAGATATAGGACCTGTTATCACTATACCATCAGCATGTTTTGGTGATGCTACAAATTCTATACCAAAACGGCTCATGTCAAACTGCACATTTCCAGATGCTGTCATTTCCCACTCTGCGCTATTATCTCCTGCAGCGGAAATTTCACGAAGTTTAAGGGAGTGGCCACATATTCTTTTTATTTCCTTTCGCACAGAGTCACGGTCAGTTCTAACAGGAAGCTCATCGCCCTCTTTTACTATAAGTCGTTCACGGATATTTGTGGCAATCACATGATCAGAGGTAAAGCATATCTTTTCCGGGAAAGCAAAGGCACACTCTCCGCAAAAAACGCACTTGCCCAAATCTATGGAAAGGGGCTCTGTGCTGATTGCACCAACAGGGCAGAATGCTGCAATTTTTTTATCATTAGCCTTGACCCGTCTTATCCTTGGAAGCCCCCGAAATGGTGGAGCCAGCTTTGTACCACGAATATCGGGGATAAACTGTTTTCCATTATGAAAAACTATTGAAAGTGATCTTAACATCTTTTACCTCACAAATCATGTCCGCAATATGAAAGATTAAAACTTTTATTGCATAGTGGAAAATCAGAAATTTCCTCACCGCGTACAGCCATGGCAAGGGCAAACCAGTTATGCATTGATGGATCCTTTATTTTATATAATGCAATATTTCCGCGCTTGTCACTAATTGCAGAATGGCAGATTTCACCCCTCCAGCCTTCAACAAGAGAAACAGTCAGGGATTCGGGTGCACATTTGGCTTTAGAAAGATCTGCATTTTTATCAGCTTCAGGTATTGCTGAAATCATATTCCTGATTAAATTTATTGACTGACGGATTTCCCTGTCACGAATAAAAGCCCTGGCATACACATCCCCCTGATCTAAAAGAACAGGTTCGTGCTTAAAAGAAGAATAGTAACCATGTGGATGTGTTGCCCGAATATCGCGCATAACACCTGTAGAACGGGCAGGAGTACCCACAGTGCCCATTGTCCAGATATCCTCTTCTGAAAGAATTCCTGTTTTTTCAAATCTTGCCTGCACACTGGGCCGGGCAAACAAAGCATTTGCCATTTCTTTATAATGCGGCTCATATTCATTCAAAATTTTTACAAGTGAATCAGCCAGAGCTTTTGTATATGGGAAATTGGTTCTTCCTGGACGGGTAAGCCCCCTTCCAAGCCTGTTACCACCCCAGGACTGTGTATAGTTAATTATTGGAGTCCTCAATCTTCCAAATACTGCATTTCCCAGCTGATATGCCACATCACCGGAAAGGGCAGCAAGATCACCTGTATGAATAGCTATTCTTTCAAGCTCAAGTGCAAGAGTTCTGACAAATGATAAATGATCACCTGGAATAAAGCCACACATTGATTCATAGAGCAATGAAAAAGCTGTTGCATGGCCATTAGTTGTATCACCAGCTATGGATTCTGAAAGGATTATTCTTTCAAGAAGCCTTTTTTTATCAACAAAAAGTTCCTCCACTCCCCTGTGCTGGTAACCCAGCTGTATTTCAAGATGAAGTATTTTTTCTCCATTGCATATAAATCTGAAATGACCAGGCTCAATAACTCCTGCATGAATAGGGCCTACTCCTACTTCATGCAGATCCTCACTTTCAAATTCATAAAAGGGATAGTCTTCCATGTTTTTTTTATCTTTTCCAGAAGCTGGAAACCTCAAAGGCTTTAACCAGGGATGATCTGTATATTGAACTCCAAATTTTTCATGAATATCCCTTTCAAAGGGATGAAAAGAATGGTGATGAGCAGTAACAGATGGAACAGGTTTACGAACAGAGACAAGTGCTGATGAACATATAATGTCACCAACAGCATCATCTGCTATAATAGAAAAAACTCGTAACTGTTTTGCCTGAGGAAAGGCAAAATAATGGGATAGATGCCTCTCCCCTTTTAAAACAAGGGAGCTGTTTAATTCTATAAAATCCTCATAGTCTAATTGAGGGATTCTGTTAAGCTTTACTGTTTCACAGTTCTTTATTCTTAAAATTGCTTTGTCAATGTTAAACACAAAAACCCTCCTTTACTATGATGTTGCTAAAGCTGCAGCAGCGCGGATATAATCAAGTATTGACTCTGGAGGGAAAACCCCCATGAGCATAACAAACAGAATCAACACAAACTGAAAAAGCGATTCAAAAGGACTGGGCCGCTCCAAAGATGCAAAATTAATATTTGGTGGAGATGTAAAAATAAGGTGGAATATATTTTTCCCCATGGCCCAGATTATTACTGTGAGAAGAATCATTATTAAAACCATAAGCCAGAGATATCCGTTAATATACATTTCACGAAATATAAAAAATTCACTAATAAACAATCCTGATGGTGGAACTGCTGTAACACATAAAAAACCCAGAATAAAAACAAGGGAGCCTGTAACACTCTGCCTGAAAAAGCCACCTGTATTTTCAATTACCTTGCTGGAAAACACTCTGCAAACTATACCTGTCTGATAAAACAAGGCAGACTTTACAAAAGAATGAACCAGTAGATGAAAAATTGCAGCAAATACGCCCACCCCTCCCATTGCAAGTCCCAGCATAACAAGACCCATGTGCTCCACACTTGAATAGGCAAACATCCTTTTATAATTAACAACCTTTATTATATAAACAGATGCAAGAAAGATAGATACAGTCGCACTAATTATAAGAACAGATTTAGACCACTCTGCAGAATCAGTAAGCTGAACAATGCTGTATGCCCTGTAAATACCGCAAAAACCAACATTCATCAGGCCGCTGGAAAAGAGAGCTCCTGCTGGAGAAGGTGATTTATCCTTTGCATCAATACCTGCTGTGTACATAGGGAACAGAGCTGCTTTTGCTGTAAAACCGGTAAAAATAAAAATAAACGCCATCTTTGTCCAAAAGGGATTTAGCAGGTGCGCATTAGCCATGAGTGCTTTATAGGTCATTTCCCTTAGCCCGGCATGTTTCATTGAAATGCCAAGGAATAATATACCCATAAACACAAAGGTAATGCTTATTGTACATACAAACATATATTTCCATGTAGCCTCAAGCGTAAGCTCAGTACGGCGATAATAAATCATAAATGAAGCAGATAGAGTTGTTATCTCAACAAATATCCATGTTATGGCTATATGATTTGCGCAATAGGCACAGTTTAGAGCAGCAACAAGCACTACAATTGCTGCATAGTAAAGGTTGTATTCCCTTTCTGTTTTTTTCCGCCATTTAAAATATAGGGAACTATGATATATTGAAAGAGATGATATAACAAACAAAATGACAATAAAAATAACTGCCAGGTGATCAGCAGTAAAATATCCCACACTACTGCCTGTATTTGTTATTACCAGGTACACAAAGCCACCCTGAAGTATTACAAACGACCATAGAAGCAACACTTTAAGAATTTTATGCCTGTTAAAAATCAGTGCTCCACCTATTAAAAATGATATTATAAAAAATATGATGTACATAGTTTAATCCTTCAACCTCATGAGCAATGTAACGTCCCCATCCTTAAAAACATCACCAATCTTATTAAGGAATATCCCCAATGTTAGTACACTTGCAAAAACATCGAGTAATATCCCCATATTCACCATCATGGGCATTTCTTCACCCAGGGCAAGAGCAAGTATAAACACTCCGTTTTCTATTACAAGGTATCCCATAATATGGGTAATAATCTTTCTCCGTGTCATAATTATAAACAGTCCTGTAAACACAGTAGCCAAAGATACTATAAAAAAAAGATTATCGGAAATATCAAATCCGGAAGCATAGGAAAGAAAGAAAGTAAGTACTATGCCGCCTACCATTAGCACAAGGGATATAAAAACCGGAATAAGGGGCTCTGCCTCCCTTGTTATTTTATTTCTTTTTAATATATATCCAACAAATATAGGGATAGCCGCTGCTTTTACTACCACTGTTTCAAAAAGAATAAAAGCAAAGTTAGCTGTATGCATAGAGGAAAGAGAAAAATATGCTACTGCAAAAAGAAGTATCCCCTGAATAGCAAGTATTTGAAGATAGGTAACAAGCCTCCAGGCTGTAATAATAAAAAACAGCGTAGCAAGGAAACACAAAAGCACAAGGTTTACCATGGGATTTTACCCCCTGCTATACCTGCTGCATGCACAGCACCAATAAAAAGCAAAAGTGTTGCAGCAGTAATTGTATATATATACTGAGGATTTTTTTTCATTCTAAATCTTGCCATAAAAGATTCAATTAGCCCTACCAGTATTGCATAGCCAGACTGAACAAGAAAAAATATTTCGGCATGTACAAAAAACCCTGCTCCTGGTGTCATGAACAGTCCGGCAGCAATAGCTCCAAAAACCGCAAATTTAAGACAGGATGCATACATTATAAGTCCCAGATCAAAACCGCTATTATCAAGAATAATCACCTCATGGATCATTGTAAGCTCAAGATGGGTTTTGGGATCATCCACAGGCATGCGCGTATTTTCAACCATGCCTATTAACATTATTAAAATTGCCGAAAGCCCGGCCATAGTATAGCTCAATGACATTGGAAGCTCTGTACCATGAAGAGCTGCAAATATCTCTGCAAAGGAGGTCTTTCCTGTAATTATAGCAAAGGAGCCCATGATCATAAACATAGCAGGCTCAATGAGCATTGAATAAAAGGCTTCCCTGCTGGCACCCATACCCTCAAAACTGCTCCCTGTATCAAGAGCAGAAATTACCATGAGGAATTTACCCAGAGCCAGAGTGTAAATAAAAAAAACAAAATCCCAGTGAAAGGATATAATTCCAGGCCTGTCTCCAAAGGGTATACATAAAGCTGCGACAATAAGAGTACCTGTATATATGGAAGGGGCTATTCTAAAAATCAGGCCTGCTGTTTCACTATACACAGCCCCTTTTTTCATATTTCTCACAATATCACGAATAGGCTGAAATATTCCAGGCCCCTTTCTCCCGGCAGCAATGCTTTTTACCCTAATCACTATGCCTGTAAAAACAAGGCTTGCTATTATTATTAAAACTATAGATTCCATATTACCCCAACGCCAAAAAAGAAATTAAAAAATCAATTATAGGCTTTCGAAAAGTGAACCCCAATACTGCAACAATAAAAAAAACTCCATAGAGTATGTAATACTGAATAAGCCCATTCTGTAAAAAAGCAAAACTCTCCATAAAATTGCCCACTCTAAGGAGGTTGCTGTCTATCAGCTTCTCTTCAAGCTTATCATAAGTTTTGGTATGGAACTTGCCCTTTTCTGGGAAAAGCCCTTTAACTGCAGATGCAGTTGTTTTAATCCTTAAAAGAGGAGATGCAATAACAGTATAGCTCTTTATAAAAGAAGTTGCCGTATATTGCAGCTTTGGACTTTTGCCTGTATAGCCACAGCCCCATGTAGGTGATACTCTATTAACAGCTTCCCTGGTAAAGAAAAGCTTCATTCCATAAACAGCTCCACATATTATTATAAGAAGAATTGCTCCTTTGGATATTGAAAAGATGGTGCTGTTAATTGGTTTCATCATCTCAGCTGTATTTTGGATTCCTGGAATAAGAGTAAGCGCTACTTTACCTGCAACCTGGATAAAAGGCATAGGGAAAATCCCTATTAAAAGTATCATGGCAAGTATTGCAAACTGCGGCACAAGACACCACCTCTCCACTTCTCCAAAGTCTTGAGGGATATCGCCTCTGGGGCTTCCAAGGAACACTATTCCAAAGGCTTTAGTAAAGCAGATAAAAGCCAGCCCCCCTACCATAACAAGTGCAAAAATACAGCAGAGAAATATCATTGAAAAAGGAAGGTTTCCAATTGTTATTCCAGTGTACATGGAAATATATATAAGGAATTCTGATACAAATCCATTAAAGGGAGGAAGCCCGCAAATCGCAAGTGATGCAATAAGGAAGAGACCTGCAGTATAGGGCATTTTTTTAGCAATACCTCCAAGCTCCTCAACATTCAAAGTATTGGTTTTCCTGTAAACTGATCCTGCTGTAAAAAAAAGAAGCGATTTAAACAGAGAGTGGTTGAATGTATGCAGCAAAGCCCCACAGTATCCAGCTAAAGCAACCGCATTATTGCCCATGCCTGTTCCAATTGCACCAAGACCAATACCCATTCCTATAATTCCAATATTCTCAACACTGTGATACGCAAGAAGCCTTTTAAGATTATGCTGGATAATAGCAACAATAACTCCATACAAAGCAGTTATAACAGATACCAGAAGTATGAGCCTGCCAATCTGGAGAATGTTCCCCTGATACAGAGGTAAAAATCTGAAAATTCCATATATTCCAATCTTTATAATAACACCTGACATAATCCCTGAAACATGCGATGGTGCAGCTGGATGAGCCCAGGGCAACCAGGTATGAAGAGGCACAAAGCCTGCTTTAAAAGAAAAACCAATAAAAAGAAGCATAAAAGGCCATGGCCCAAGAGTAACAGTGTTATCTTTTGCTGCACTTATAATTTTAGTAATATCAAAAGAGCCTGCAATAGAAGCTATCCAGATAAAACCAATAGTAACAAAAAGAACGCCAATATGAGATTGAACAAAATAATTTAACCCTGCTCTGATAGTCCTGGGATTTTCATAATCATATAGAACCAGAATAAAAGCAGATACTGCCATAAGCTCCAGGGCTATAAGAAAGGCAAGAACGTTAAAAGTTATACATACCAGCATCATACCTGTCTGAAGAAGAATGAAGGAACACCAGTGAAGGGACTGCTTTTCCGGCTCATCATCATACTTTGACATGTAAAAGTATCCATAAACAACACCAGTTGAAAGTGTAAAGGTAATAACAAAAATAAAAAATGCGGAAAGGCTGTCTATTTTTACAGATATATCTCCAAATGGGAAACCTGCATGTAAAACAAAATCAATTATGCTGCCTGATAAAACTTTCACTGCATTAAATATATGAATAGCGCCTGATAAAAGTACAACAATGACTGATGTCAATTTTTTATATTTAACAGATAGAAAAGGTATTAAAAGCAATCCGCACAATGATATAAAAAAAGAAAGTGCAATAAGAAACATAGTTAAATCACCATAAAAAGTTATTAAAAATAAAATACTATAATTAAATTATCGTATTTTAAGATGTTGTCAAGGAATTTTTTCAGGAATAACTGCAATAGATTCCTCTCAATTTTAACAAAACAAGGTTAAGTGAAAACGATAAATTTTTTCTGTTCAAAAAACAATTCCCCGTCTAAAAACAGACGGGGAATGATTGTGCGAATTAATAATGGTTTAAATTTAAACCAGAATATTAGTTCTTCTTTTCAAACGGTTCGTTGCTGCTCATGAAGCTGAGTAGGAAACCGAATGCAAGTATACCTGCACCAATAACAAATGTCCAGTATGCGGCCATTTCAGGAGCATCTTTGTATATATCTTTAAGAATACCAACAATTTGTGGACCTACGATACCTGCGGCTGACCATGCTGTAAGAATAGTACCATAAACAACAGCAAGGATCTTTGCTCCATAAACATCAAGAACAAAGGATGGCATAGTACCAAAACCACCACCATAGCAAAGAAGCACATAGCAAAGTACTATTGCAAATACCCATGGATTAGGAACATATGCAAGAATTAAAAAAGCTCCTATCTGTGTTCCAAGCATAATTCTGAAAGTCTGGATTCTGCCTATTTTATCAGAAATTGCCGCCCAGAAGAAACGTCCAAGACCGTTAAAAATAGATGTTATAGCTATAAGAGTTCCACCAAAACCGGCAAGCAAGGCAATATTTGAAGGCTCACTCATATCAATGTTGTGAAACTTGGCCCAGAGATCCTGAAACAGGGGTGACTGGAATCCAATAATAGCTATACCGGCTGTAATATTACAGAAGAATATAAGCCACATTATCAGGAATCTGCCTGAAAGAATACTGTCCTTAGCTGTAAGTGAATCAGCAGCAGAAGCAGCAGCAGCTGAAACAACAGGAGGTGTATAACCTGTTGGAACATAATCCGCCGGAGGATTCTGAAGCATGAAGCCCACTGGAAGAGTAAGCACAAGAAATATCACACCAAGAGCAATAAAAAGCTTAACTAGAACTGCCTGTTGTGTAGCAATATCTGTTGCTGCTTCCCAGTTGAAAGCATCCATAAGCATTGGTGCGAAAATTTTTGACATAAAAAGAGCACCAAGACCAAAACCCATAACAACAAGACCTGTGGCAAAACCCTTCTTGTCCGGGAACCACTTGGATACTGTTGCAACAGGTGTAACATAACCTAGACCAAGACCGCAACCACCTATAACGCCATAGGTAAGGAAAAGAAGAGGTGCACTCTGAGCTTTAAGAGCATATGCTGCAGTAAGATAACCTAAAGCGAAAAGAAATCCGCCCAGCATTGCTAATTTTCTAGGTCCTACCTTAGGCAGAAGAACCCCGCCAACAGCAGCAGAAAGACCAAGAAAACAAATTGCAAGACAAAATGCCCATGCTGTCATACTCTGTGACCAGCCAAAAGAATCAGCAAGTGGTTTTTGAAAAAAAGACCATGCGTAAGCAGTTCCGAGGCATATCTGAAGACATGTTCCGGAGATAGCTATAACCCATCTTTTTGAGTCGAGATTTGCATTACTCATTACTCAAATCCTCCATAAATTTTGTTTTTTATAAATATATCACTAGTCATATATTTCAATGTCTAGTGATTTTTTGAGCTTAATAAGTTTTAATGCCCCTTTGCTGAATAATAAGTCTTTAACGATTCATCACAAGCATCACATTTATAACTGCTATCACAGTGCTTAACAAATTCATCTTTAAAATACTTGAGTGTTGTTGTTATAGGCATTACAGGAGACTGGCCTAATGCACATAAAGAAGCCACCTGCATAAGTTTTGACTTTTCCATCATCAGGTCAATATCCTCAACACTGGCCTTTCTCTGTGCAAACTTCCTTGCAATAGCATGAAGCTGTGCTGTACCAACACGACATGGAACACACTGACCACATGACTCGTGCTCAAAAAAGCTGAGTACCTGTAAAAGGAAATCAACAGCACATGTATTCTGATCTGCAACAAGCACAACACCTGAACCAAGGGTTACACCTTTTTTTATAGGCTGATCAATATCAAGGGGAAGATCCATTAAATCCTCTCCAAGAATACCGCCTGCACTTCCGCCAACCTGGGCAAACTTGAAACTACTGCCATTTTTCATTCCACCACCGTGAGTTTCAATAATTTCACGCATGGTTGTGCCCATGGGAAGCTCAACAAGGCCTGTACGGTTCATTTTACCTGAAAGACAGTAAAGCTTTGTTCCTGAACAGCCTGGCATTCCAACAGAGTTATACCAGTCTGCGCCTTTTTCAATAATCAGAGGAACAGACATAAGTGTTTCAACATTATTCACATTTGTGGGCCTTGCCATGTAGCCTGCTCCACCTGGGAAAGGCGGCTTAAATCGCGGATAACCCCTTTTCCCTTCCATTGAATTGATAAGGGATGTTTCCTCTCCACAAACATAGGCTCCGCCACCCTCTTTGATAAATATATCAAAACTAAAATTGGAACCAAAGAGGTTTTTGCCAAGAAGCCCCTTAGCCCTTGCCTGAGCTATAGCTTTTTGAAGCCTTTCTATTGATCTCCTGAACTCTCCTCGCACATATATATAGCCTATGCTTGCGTCTATTGCATATCCGCATATAGCCATACCCTCAAGAAGAAGATGAGGATTCTCTTCCATAAGTATGCGATCCTTAAATGTTCCGGGCTCGCCCTCATCTGCATTACATACTACATACTTTTGCATGTCACCCTTTGTTACAAAGGACCATTTCATTCCTGCAGGGAAACCAGCTCCACCTCTGCCTCTAAGGCCTGATCCCTTAACCTGATCAATTATATCAGCACGATCCATTGTCAAAGCTTTTTTAAGAGCCTCATATCCACGATTCTGCACATATGAGTCAACCTCAAGCGGGTTAATTTTACCTATATCCGCCAAGAGCCTCTTTTCCTGCTTGGAGTCTATTATACACTTCTTCCCTTCAACCTCAGGGCCGCAGTCCTCACCAACAATCGGCTCCTTCTTCCTGTAATCATCAAATATCTGCTTTAACCTTGCACCATCAAGGTTACCATGAATATCATAGTTTACCATCATAGCTGGTGCAACTGAACACACTCCAAGGCACTCGCACTTTTCAAGATGAAAAACCCCGTCCGCTGTAGTTTCACCTGCTTCTATGCCAAGTATGTTCTGTATTTCATTAAAAATCGTAGTTGAACCCATAACATGGCAGGGACCGGACTTACATACCCTGATTATATACTTTGCCCTAGGGTCTTTTTTAAACATTGTGTAAAACCCTATAAAACCTGCAACAGCACTTTTAGGTATGTTCATCTGCTTTGCCACTTTATTAAGTGTATCAACTTCCAGAACATTTTTACCTGACTGATTCTCCAGATCCCTTAGAATAAGCATAAGGTGTTCTCTGTCATTTCCATATTTATTTATTGTAGTTTCAATTGTTTCAACTTTCATTTCCCACCCCCTTATGCATTTATCTTTTCAATTTTACAGGCACAGACTTTAAACTCCGGAATCTTACATGTAGGATCCAGAGCATCAATAGTAAGCCTATTAGCTGCTGCTTCTGCAAAATGAAAGGGTATAAAAACGACATTCGGTTTAGGTATGTCACTAATTATGGCCTTAAGCCTGATACTTCCCCGCCTGCTTGAAACAGAAATCATTTCACCATCGGAAATATTATAGTTACTTGCATCATTGGGATGCATTTGAACAAACGGTTCATCGACTATTTCAGTAAGTATTTTTGAATTACGGGTCATTGTTCCAGTATGAAAATGCTCCAGTATCCTTCCTGTTGTAAGAACTACAGGATATTCAGGATCAACATCTTCTGCTGGAGGTGCATACTCAACAGCACTAAAAAGACCAAGACCTCGTGAGAACTTGTCTTTGTGAAGGAACTGGGTTCCTGGATGATTCTCTGTAGGACATGGCCACTGAAGAAGTTCCCTGTCCATCCTGGCATATGTTAATCCGGCATAGGAAGGAGTAACCTTCCTTACTTCTTCAAAAATATCCTCAGCACAGGAATAATCCCATGATGCCCCCATCCTGTTTGCCACCTGCATAATAATCCACCAGTCATCCTGGCTCTCACCTGCAGGTGTAACCACTTTATGCATTAACTGGACCCGGCGCTCGGTATTGCTCACTGTTCCTTCTTTTTCAAGAAAAGCTCGTCCGGGGAATATCACATCAGCATACTGTGCTGTTTCAGTAAAAACTATATCCTGCACAACAAGAAAATCAAGGGCTTCAAGTGCCTCAATTACATGCTGCTGATTTGGATCGGACATTACAGGGTTTTCACCAAAAACATAAAGAGCCTTTAAACTTCCCTCAATTGCTGAATTTAGAGATTCAACAACAGTTAAACCCGGCTTAACTGAAAGCTCAATTGATGTTTTCCATGCTTCCTTAAATTTTTTCTGGTTATCTTCACTTGCAACAGTCTGATATGCAGGATAAACTGCATTAAGAGCACCCATGTCACAGGCTCCCTGCACATTGTTTTGTCCTCTTAAAGGATTAACTCCTCCACCAGCTATTCCTATGTTTCCAAGTAGCATCTGCAGATTTGCACAAGCCTTTACTCCATTAACTCCTGACTTGAACTGGGTAATACCCATACAATAATAAAGCGCCATTGGCTTGCTTTCTGCAAAAATTCGTGCTGCCTTTACTATCAAAGAAGGATCATCAAGACCGCATATTTCAGCAACATATTCGGGAGTATATTTTTCAAAGGTTTTAGCCATTTCCTCAAAGCCTTCACACCTTGTTTTAACATATTCCTTATCATAAAGATCTTCTTTTATAAGCACATGTCCAAAGCCATTAAGAATTGCAATGTTTGTTCCAGGTTTTATCTGGAGAAAAACATCAGCAAATTCTGCTAATTCTATTTTTCTGGGGTCAACAACCACAAGTTTTTTCCCCTTGTTTATTACTGCATTTTTTATCATTGATCCTATTACAGGATGATTTTCTGTTGTATTGGAACCGATTACAAGGAACGATTCTGTCAGGGGTATTTCCCTGATAGAGTTTGTCATTGCACCTGAACCAAGAGTGGCCGCCAGACCGGCGACAGTAGAGCTGTGTCAAAGACGGGCGCAGTGATCAACATTGTTGGTTCCGATTACTGCCCTCATAAATTTTTGCATTATATAATTCTCTTCATTAGTACATTTAGCAGAAGAGAATCCCATTATTGAATCAGGACCATTGGAAGCCTTAATTTTGGTAAGTCTCTCTGCAACATAGTCAAGAGCCTCTCCCCACTCAGCTTCTTCAAATTTACCGTTTCTTTTAATCAAGGGTTTGGTTAAACGTTTGTCACTCTGAACAAAGTCAAAACCAAAGCGTCCCTTAACACAAAGATGTCCTTCATTAGGTCCGCTTTCATTTCCAAGAGCCTTAACAAGCTCACCTTTTGGATTTGTATAAAAGTCGATTTTACATCCCACACCACAGTAAATACAAATACTGGATTCCTTTTTGAGTTCCCATTCCAGGCCTTTCCCGTGAACAGTTTGAAATGAAAGAGCCCCTGTAGGACAAAGCTGAACACATGTTCCGCACTGCACACAGTCCGATCCTCCAATTGATTCAAACATATCTGAAGTCAATGTGGTTTGAGAACCTCTCCCTGTAAAATCCCAGATATTTTTTACCTGAATTTCAGCGCAGGCTTTTATACATCTTCCGCAGAGTATACACCTGTTTTCATTTCGTCTTAATCCTGCACTTGATTTAACATCAACCTGCCTTACTCTCTTTGGAAAATCATACACGGGATTTTCTACATCATATTGGAAACAGAGTTTTTGAAGCATACAGTTTCCATTTGCTTCACAATAAAGACAGTTATGATCACCTTCAGCAAGGAGCATTTCAAGAATACCCTTTCTGAGGTTATAGATCTCCTCGTCTTCTGTTATAATTTTTGCCCCATCTGCAGCAGGCTCTGTACAGGAGGCCTTAACCATAACATCATTAACACGTACTATACAAAGTCTGCAGGCACCTGTTTTACTGATTTTCGGATGATAGCAGAGGTGTGGAATATGAAAGCCATTTTCATTTGCAATTTCGAGTATTGTCTGACCTTTTCTTCCTGAGACCTCCACCCCGTCAATCGTGAGTTGGATTTTGTCCATAAGAAGCTCCTTCTGTTTTTATATTTTTATCTTTATTTATTTATATTTTTACCCTTCTGAAAAACTAATCACACTTAAAATTTCTCAGGTAAGGTAAAAAGTATACGCTATATTTATTGTATTTTATTTTATTTATAACAAATTTGTCAAACAAGAATCATCTAAAAACAACTTTCCTAAACAATACATCATACATTGTTCATCAATTACACATAGCCATTTTTTTCAACACAAAAACTGTTAAAATGTTAAAAATCAACTATAATTATGCCTAATTTCAACTGATTATCATGTTCTTCAAATGTTTTTCTACAATAAAATATAAATTAAGCATAAAATAATTTATTCATAATTATATGCTATTTTTCTTTACTATTTACATGGAATCAATTATTTGATAAAAAAATATGGTCGTTCTGTGAGAATGGTTTTTAATATACAGGTTATGACCTCACCCCGGCTTCGCCGTGCCCTCTCCCCAGTGAGAGGGCTCTATAGCATAAATTACAAACTTGAATATTAAACTTTTAAATACATGAACTTAAAATTTATACTGCTAATTCCCTTTCTCCATTGTGGGGAAGGGGATAGGGGATGGGGTCTTGTAGGAAAATAGAAAATAAAAATAATAGCTAAAGGATCCAGCATAAAAAGAGCTGTTACTTCCCAGAATAAATCTTCAATTTCTTTTCGGCCTTTAATTTTTTTCTTAAATGACCTTTTAAAAGATGAACTGAATGCTATCTCCATTATCAATCAACCATCTTTTTAAGCTGGTTTATATTGCCTGAAAACTTCAATTTATTTTCTTTGCATTCCTCTTTGCTTTTTAAATAAAAATTATAAATATCGTCTCTTTGCTCTTCAATAATGGATTTTTCTAAAATATTTTTTATTTCTATTTTTTCAGTTATAGATAAATTTCTAACATTGTTAACCAGGTCACTGAATGTTTTCTGCATAGCCTCTACTCCTAATAAAGATTAAGATGAAAATAACCCCTTTTTTAATTGAAGCCAAGTAATATTATATCCTTGCTTCTGGTTTATTTTCCTGTCAAGACATCTTTATATACTTATAAATATACATTAAAAGCTGAACTTTATTTTATTAATTTTAATTTTACAAAAAAGCCTCTTTATTTATAATTATATTTTTCTTTACTATTTACATGGAATCAATTATTTGAACACTTGGCACATAATTTAAACAAAAAAGGTATTATTTAATGAAAAAAATATTTATCTCATTTATGCTTACAATAATAATGGCAGTAAGCATTCAGGCCAATCCGAAAATTATTTTCAAAAAAACTGTTCATAATTTCGGCAAAATTAAACCTGACACAAGTCACTCTGCCTCATTTACTTTTTATAACCGCGGCACTTCAACATTAATCATAGAAAAACTGCGAGCAGGATGAGGATGCAGAGGCACCCTTGTTTCAGCAAGGGAAATCCCTGCAGGTAGCAGCGGAACAATCGAAGTTGAAATAATAGCAGACCAGCATTTAGGAAAAATAACCAGGAGTATTCTTATTATTACCAATGATCCTGTTAACAGAACCACAAGGCTGATTCTGGAAGCTGAAGTTACTGATTAACAAAACAATTAAAAGGAAAATGACTTTGAAGACAAAAAAATACGAATCTTTAAAAACAAAACCAGGGTTCCCTCTTCCCTGTGGAGCAAATGTTGTAAACAATGGCGTGCAATTTTCAATATTTTCCCGAAATGCCACAGGTGTAACACTTGTACTTTTTCATTCCCATGAACAGGACTCCTCTTTTACTGAAGTTGAACTTGATCCTCTTTTTAATAAAACAGGCGATATATGGCATATATTTATAGAAGGGCTTGAAGAAGGCCAGGTTTACGGCTATCGTATTGACGGTCAATATAGCCCTGACCTGGGACACAGATTTAACAGACAAAAGCTTCTTATTGATCCCTATTCCAGAGCTTTAACTGGAAACTACATCTGGGATTTATCAAAGGCATGGGGAACTATTCCTGAATCTGATGATCAGTACCGTTCAATTTCAAAAACCGACAGCCTGCCCTTTGTTCCACGAAGCATTGTTGTAAATTCAAGGGAAGATTCAATTATTCATTCTATTCCTATTCCTGAAACAGACCTTATAATTTACGAACTTCATATAAAGGGATTTACTGTTCACAACAGCTCCGGTGTGTTCAAGCCAGGCACATACATGGGACTTACTGAAAAAATACCCTATTTAAAATCCCTGGGAATTAATGCAATTGAGCTTCTCCCTATACAGGAGTTTGATGAATTTGAGAATATAAACATCAATCCTGATACAGGCGAAAGATTAAAAAACTTCTGGGGATACAGCACCATTGCCTTTTTTGCACCCAAAAGCAGCTATTCCAGCAGTGGAGTTTCAGGAGAACAGGTAAAAGAATTCAGGCAGATGGTTAAGCGATTTAAAGAAGAGGGCATTGAAATATTCCTTGATGTTGTGTTTAACCATACCCACGAAGGTGACCACAAAGGCCCCACACTATCATTCAGGGGAATAGACAATACCATATACTATATTCTTAATGATGACAAAGCCAGATACAAAAACTTTTCAGGATGCGGAAATACTGTAAACTGCAATCACCCTAATGTAAGACAGTTTATTCTGGACTGCCTGAGATACTGGGTTGTAGAAATGGGTGTAGACGGGTTCCGCTTTGATCTTGCCTCTATACTTGGCAGAGACCAGAATGGCGAAATGCTTAGCAACCCTCCCCTGGTAGAGTGGATTGAAGAGGACCCCATTCTAAGGAAAACCAAAATAATAGCTGAGGCATGGGATGCAGGCGGTGCTTATCAGGTTGGGGCTTTCCCAGGCAGATGGGCAGACTGGAACGGCAGATACAGAGATGATGTGAGAAAATTCTGGCGCGGTGATGAAGGATACAAAGGAATATTTGCCACAAGAATTACAGGAAGCTCTGATATTTACGGAGACTCATCACCCTGTAGAAGCATTAACTTCATTACATGTCATGATGGATTTACACTCAATGACCTGGTGAGCTTTAACTCAAAGCATAATATTCAAAATGGGGAAAACAACAGAGACGGCGAAAACAATAATTATAGCTGCAACTGGGGATATGAAGGTCTGAAAGCCACTGAATTTGTAGAAAAAATAAGAATAAGAATGATAAAGAATTTCATTGCTACATTATTTTTATCACTTGGAATCCCCATGATGCTTGCAGGAGATGAATTTAGAAGAACACAAAATGGAAACAACAATGCCTATTGTCAGGACAATGAAATATCCTGGCTTAATTGGGATTTTTTAGAGAAAAACCGTGAAATTTATGATTTTACAAAAGCTATTATCTCGTTCAGAAAAGCCCACCCTCTTATACGAAGAGGAGAGTTTTTCACAGGCAAACAGATGCCTGGGCGATCTTCAGAAGATATAAAGTGGTTTGATCCCAAGGGCACAAAACCTGACTGGAATGATAAAAAAAATATCATAGCCCTGCTTATGAATGGAGAATATGCCCTGAATAAAAAAAATATTCAGGATTCGGATATTTATATGATGTTTAATGCATCCGATAAAAACACGGTTTTTATGATTCCTCCAGCTCCAAATGGCAACAAATGGAAAGTTGCAATAAACACAGCAGAAACACATGGACTTGATATATTTAATAAAAACGAACCAGAGGTAAAGAGAAACTTCTTTACAGTAAAGTCCCATTCCATGGCTCTACTCATAGCCAGCATTTAACCTAGAAAGCCCCTTAAAGGGGCTTTTATAGAACTCCTATTATTTTAACTTTTAGGCAATGGCTGAATTTAACTCATCAACCAGTTTAGTTAAATTTGCATCATTGAGTCCATGGGCACGCATACCCTGCTCAAGTGTTTCTGATACTGCTAAACGGCATCCAACACAATGAAGTCCATATTTGCTTAAAATAGGAGCTGCATCAGGATAGGACTGAAGAAGCTCCCCAAAAGTCATATCCTTTGAAACTTTTTTTTCTGATTTACTCATTGTATTACCCTCTTAAAAATTAATATTATAACTGGAAATTATGCATATTTTAATAATCGCATAAACAAAGTCCAGATATTTAACAAATTGTCTTTGTAAAATTTAACAAAATAATATAGTATATGAATAATTTCAACAAATAGGTTACAATGTTTCTGCTTTCTTAATTTCTCAAAAGCTTAATACAGCTAAAACAGTTTGTTATACTAAAAAACAATAACCCATAAGCAGATATAAAATTCGAGTTTTTTGAACTAAAAAGCCTGTTTAATAATTATTACTGACAAAATATTCTTTTAATATAATAACTGATTATATTATACTATATTTATTGCGATACTATATATAGAAAAGAATTATTTTTATTTTACAAAGGAAGAATAAATAAACAAAGTTTATGAACATAATACTAATTGCAGTACTAATGATAATCCTTCTCATAATTGCATGGCTTCTTTTTAGCAATAGAAATGAAAAATTTCCATCAAAAACAGATGAAATAATAAAACCAGTTGAAAATGGGCCTGAAAAAATTTTCAGGCGAAGATCATCTGACAGAGCTATTGAACAGGAATTTCCAGAAGAGCCTGAAAAAGGTATTGATCAGGAACTCATAAAAAAAAGCGAACCTTCTGGTGTTCTGGAACTTCCCTTTACAGCTAATGAAATTATTCCTGACAACTCCAGATTTAAACTATACAAAAGAACCCTTGTTAACTCTGAAATTTATGCCATTAAAGGCGATTATGAAACAGCCATATCCCTATTCAAGGGGGTTAGTGACAGAATTTCAGATTTTGACGTAAAGAGCAAAATTGAAAGCAATATTGAATACCTTAACCTCTTTCGCAAACGACGGGAAGAGGATGTTAAGAAAAAAATGGAAACAATGCACTCTTCACATATGCCAGGACAGCTAGGTGAACTGAGATTAAAAATAGACGGCCCTGTGCCACAGACAATAAACATTGGGCTTCCAGAAAAAAATTTCAATACTGATGATATTATAGAAAAAATATCAGAACAAATATCAAACCAGCTTTTAAACGTTAAAGATGAAATTGAAAAATTAAAAACTGAAACTGATGAAAAGCTGCTCACAGATAAGAGTGAAGAACTTTATAACCTCCAAAATGAACTGAACAGCCTCAAAGAAAAATTTGCAGAACTGGATAATGATAAAAACAAAACCCTGGATGAATTAAACAGGCTTTACCAGACAAGAGAGTATGAACTTAAACTTCTTAATGAAAGAGAAAAAGATTTAATCAAAAATGAACTACTCAGTCAGGTTAAAGATGAAATGCGGGGGTTGTCTGATTTAAAAAACACTCTGGATAATCTGAACAATAAAATTGAAAATTTAAGCAACTTTAAAATTCCTGAGAGCAAAGATGAGCCTCGCATAGTACATGCTAAATATGAATCACCCATACCTGTTCATTTTGACCCTGAGCCTGTGCTTGAAATTCTGGAAAGTATAAGTAAACAGGCAAATAAAATAAAGGATGAACCAAAACCCCTTCCTGAACCTGAACTGAAACCTGTGCCAGAACCTGTGTCTGAACCCGAACCTTCAGAACTTCAGGAAACTCCTGAAAAATATATTAAAGCAGATGAACCAGATAGTGAAGATATAGTTGAAACTCCTGATAAAGATATTCAGCGCGAAAAAGAAAAAGAAATTCAAAAGCATATAGATGATGAAGAAGATCCCAATGAATTTGATCTTTTAAGCGAATATGGCCAAACAAAGGATGACAGCACCCTTACTGATGAAGATATTTTTGAAAAAATTTTAAAGGACGACAAAAAAAAGACAGATAGTTCAGAATTTGAAATACTGGGAAACCTCTATAAAGATGAATCTGAATACAGCCTTAATGATAGAGCCATGGATGAACAAAAGAAGGCTGAACATGATTTTTATAAAAAATTTATTAGACCAGATAGGATCAAAAAGAAGGAGCTTCCTATTCTCAAAGTAAGCTATGACTTTAAAAAGCTTCCTGATGAATTTAGCCTTTCAAGAGAAAAAAATATTCTTGAATATGCTTTTTACAGATATAAACCCATGCTTATCAGGGCAGATGAATTTATAAAGCAAAGAAAGGTCAAAGACGCAATCAATTACTATCGTGTTGTTATGGATCAAAATATACCTGTGGAATTTAAAATAATGATAAAGAAAAACATTAGTGATCTTACTGAATATTTAGAGAAATATCTTGGAGCTGAATAAAATGAATGACCAGAGAAAAAGCATCAGGGTCTACCCTGATTCAAAAAATCCTGTTGAGGTTCAAATCATGGGAGATGGCTTTCTTGATATTTTCCATGCGCGAGATGTAAGTGCAAATGGCATAGGAATTGAGGTTCCTTATAAATTTGAAGGGTGCGATATAGACAAACCAATTGATCTTGTCATTACGCTGCCTCCTGATAACTGCTTTAAAGCTCGTGGTATAATAAAACACTCCAATGCAGAACTTACCAGCAAAGGAATATTTGGCGTTAAATTAACATCTTTTGAAAAAGGATACGAAAATGAAATTAAAACCTATGTTAAGGAAATGATAAAAAAAGGAAAAATTTAATCACTCAAGATATTTACTCATAACATTTTCCAGTTCACGCCTAACAACCGGCTTTGCCAAAAAATAATCCATGCCAGCCTGAATACATGTATTTTGTTCCTCTCTTATAACACCTGCACTAAGAGCAATAACCGGCACTCGTCTTTCACCCTCCTGCTCCAACATGCGGATCTGCCTTGTTGCTTCTAGTCCGTCCATTTCCGGCATCTGAACATCCATAAAAATAATTCCGGGTTTAAACTGC
The DNA here is from genome assembly GCA_964438485.1 of uncultured Leptospirales bacterium. GTDB lineage: Bacteria > Spirochaetota > UBA4802 > UBA4802 > UBA5550 > JBBAGC01. Next base: position 20,238 of record CAYTLM010000006.1, read on the forward strand.
TTCACTGCTGAAAGAGCCTCTTTGCCATTTTTCGCTTCTATCACATTAGCCTCAGGGATAATTTTTTTTATTATGGTTTTTACAAGAAGCCTGCTTATAGAGTCATCTTCTACAACCATGATTGATGGATTTTCCCGGGTTTTGATTAAAATATGTTCAGACAATTCAGATAAATTAACTGATAAATTATTCTCTGCGTCAGTGGTTTCAAATTCTGTTTCAAGAGTGAAAAAAAAGGTAGAACCTTTGCCCGGCTCACTAACAAAATCTATTCTGCTTCCCATTGCTTCTGCAAATTTAGAAGAAATTGCCAGCCCCAGACCTGTGCCGCCAAATTTTCGCGTTGCTGATGAATCAGCCTGTGAAAAAGCTTTGAAAAGTTTTTTCTGCTCATCTGCACTAATGCCAATACCTGTATCCTGAACATAAAAATAAAACAATCCAGTGTTAGCCTTTGTTTGATTAAAAGATATTTTTAACTTCACCTCTCCTTCATGAGTAAATTTAACAGCATTTTCCAGCAGATTTAACAAAATCTGATTAAGCTTTCCTGGAACAACAGAGACAAAAGAAGGCACATCTGGAGCTATATCAACAATAAGTTTAATGGATTTTTTCAAGGTCTGAGGTTTTAATGTATTTATAACATCATCTACAATTTCTCTTAAATTATTAATGGAATAGCTAACTTTCATTTTACCTGATTTAACTTCTGAAAAATCAAGTATATCATTTATAATTTTAAGCAAAGACAGAGCCGAAGTATTTATGTTTTGCACATACAGGTTTTGTTCTGTGCTTAGTTCTGTTTTTATTAAAAGATCATTAAATCCTATAACACCATTAAGCGGTGTACGCAGCTCATGACTTATATTTGCAAGAAACTCACTCTTTGATCTGTTTGCCTCTTCAGCCTCTTCCTTGGAAGAAATAAGCTCTTCCTCCATCTGCTTCCTTAATGAAATATCCTTGGTCATGCCAACCAGGCGCACAACCTCACCCTTCTCATCCCTGATTGGTGAAACAGACAGATCCCCCCATACCAGGGTTCCGTCTTTTTTAACAAATCGCTTTTCCAGTCTATATGAATCAATTTCATCATTAACCACACTTATAATGCGTTCTTTGCTTATCTCCTGATCTTCAGAATACGTAATGTCAAAATAGGTTTTATCAAGCAACTCATCTTCACTATAGCCAAGATAACCGCTCCACCATTTATTAAAGCTTAGAAACTTTCCTTTGTTATCTGCAACAGCAACACCAATATTAGCTAATCCAAAGATTGCACGCAACTTGGCCTCGCTTTCTAAAAAAGCATTAAAAGCTTTATGTTTTGCATCAACATTTCTTATAGCTGAAACACGATAATTTTCACCCTGCCATTTTAAGGAATAAGCTTCTATTTCAATACAAACTTCTGAAAGGTCTTTTCTTAAAATTTTAACTTCGTAGGCACCTGTGTGATCCAAATCCATACGGTTTTTTATAATATCTATATAGTCAGGATGGACAACTTTTTCTAAAAAATTACATCCAACAATCTCATCTCTGCTATACCCTGTAATCTCCAAAAAAGCTCTGTTCACTTCAAGGAGTATCCCCTCTTTATGCACTACAATCCCTTCTGTAGCAACCTCTGAAAGCAACCTGTTCCTTTCTTCACTCGCTAAAAGATTCCTGTTATAGGCGCGCATCTTAAATAGCCAATATATAACAACAACTGTTATTGTAAAAATTGAAATTGCCATATAGGATATAATATAACAGTAAAAAGATGATTCTAAAAATTTCAATTTAAAGCTCCATCCAGGCATAAACAGCAATCTGACAAGATTGGGCAAATCTATTATTCAGAAAAATATATAACATCTTAACAGTTTATGTGTCCAGTTCCCTTGCATCATCAAGAAAATGCTCAACATTTAAAATAATAATTAATTCATCTTCCAGCTTTCCAATTCCTTCAATAGATTCAACATTAACCTTGGTTGAAAACTGTATGTCCTTTTGTATGCTCGAAGCAGGGATGCTGACAACATCAGACACTGAATCAACAATCATCCCTATGAGGCGCTCCTTAACTTCAACAATGAGTATAACAGTAAAAAGATCGTATTCCTTTACTGGAAGATTAAACTTTTTCCTCATGTTTATTACAGGCACAACTGAACCCCTAAGGTTAATAACTCCTTCCATATATGAGCTGCTGTGAGGAACATAGGTTATTTCAAGCATTTCATTTATTGACTGAACACTATGAACCGACACACCATAGTTTTCCTCTGCTACAAGGAATGTTACAAACTGAAGCATTTCTTCAACAACCTGGGTTTTATCATCTTTGTTTAATTTTTCGGTTTTAATAGTCATTTCACAAACCTCCTCACTACGTTTAAAAGATCTTCAGTCTTAAATGGTTTTACAATCCATCCTGAAGCACCTGAATTTTTCCCTTTTTGAATTATTCCCTGTTGATTTTCTGTGGAAAGTATAATAAGGGGAGTAAATTTGTCAACTTCTCTAAAGGCTGTAATAAACTCTATTCCATTCATTACAGGCATATTTATATCACAAATACACAGGGCTATTTCATCACCAGATTTTTTTATCTCTGCAATTTTATCAAGCGCATCCTGTCCATTCTCTGCCTGCATAACAGGATAACCCAGCTCTCTTATTGCCATTTCCACACTTAAACGTATAGTAGATGAATCATCTATAACAAATATATACCTGTTCATTTCCCCTCCATTTCTGCAACTAAGCCTTTATTCCGGCTAAAGTCAAAAGCTTTTTAACCTGTGGATTAACTCCAATAAGCCTTACTACCTTTTTAAGCTCCCTGGCTTTTTTACCTGCTGCAATAATCACCTGTGTTGCTGCCAGGTCTATTCTTGTAACATCTGATAAATCTATTACTATTTCCCTGCTATTATCAATTTCTTTTGCCAGATTATTATAAAAAACTTCTATGTTTTTTACGCTTATTTCTCCATTTAATTTCATATTCATAATTCCCCTTTTAACCCTTGATTTCCTCTGCAAGGCCATGAATATCAACAATAAGTGCAACACGCCCATCACCAAGTATTGTTGCACCTGATATGGCTCTGCTGTCTGTTATAAAATTATCTATGCTTTTAATCACTATCTGCTGCTGCCCTATAAGCTCATCTATCATTATACCTATTCTTTCACTGCCTGATTCTACTATTACAAAAAGCGCTTCCCAGGGATTGGTGATCTCTGCTTCTATTCCAAAAAGCTCACTAAGCCTCACAAGGGATAAATACTCTCCACGCACAAGTATAAGCTCACCCTTGCCCTCTACTGTTTTATAACCCTCTTTTTTTATCTGAATTGTTTCAATCACTGAAAGAAGTGGAACTATAAGAATTGATGTTCCTATGCGCATAAGCATCCCTTCAATTATTGCAAGCGTAAGGGGAAGCTTTATCCTTACAAGTGTACCCTCTCCTTCCCTGGTCTTTATATCAATTGCGCCCCTAAGATTCTCGATGTTTGTTTTAACAACATCCATGCCAACGCCCCTGCCTGAAAGCTCACCTACACACTCTGATGTAGTAAAGCCAGGATTAAAAAGAAATGCCAAAAGCTTCTCCCTTGGTATTTCATCCTCAGAGGATATTAGCCCCAAAGACAGAGCCTTATTCTTAACCTTTTCAACGTTTACTCCCCTGCCATCATCTATAATGTCAATATATACATTTCCCTCCTGATGGTAGGCCTTTAAAGTAACTGTGCCATAGGAGGGCTTGCTGTTTTTTCTTCTATCCTCTGCTGGCTCTATACCATGGTCTATGGCATTTCTTATCATATGCTTTAAAGGATCACTTATCTTCTCTATTACTGTTTTATCAAGCTCTGTATCTCCGCCTTCGATTTTAAGCTTTATTTCCTTGCCCAGGCCTTGAGCAGTGTCCCTTACAAAACGGCGAAACAGATCAAAGGTTGCTCCAATAGGCACCATCCTTATTGACATTATCTGCTCCTGAAACTCCCTTGTTACCCTGTCCAGGCTGTAAAGAGCATTCTTAATGCCAACTGCCTTATCCTCATCCATTTCATTTGATATTCTATGTAAAGAGGCCTGACCTATAACTATTTCTCCAAGAAGGTTCATCAGATTGTCAAGCCTGCTGGAATCCACCCTTACTGTATTTACCTCTACCCTCTTTTTTATTTTTTCCTGTTCCTGAAGCGCATCTGTTACATCCTCTTTTGATGCAAAACCCTTTTTAACTATAATATCCCCTATTTTAGCATTGTGCTTTCTTTGCTCCTTTACCACCTCATCAAGGTCTTTCTTATTCAAAACACCCTTATCAACAAGAAGCTCTCCAAGCCTTTTTTCAGGAAAAACCCCTTCACCTGTTTCTAAATACTTTTCAGTAACATTCTCTATATCTATTTCATTGTCTTCATAAACAAATAAAAAGACATCGCGCACCTTTTTTTCATCGTGCCTTGTTTTAAGCACAATTTCCCAGGAAAGGTAACTTTTTTCAGGGTCAATTTCTGAAAAATCAGGAAGTCTGCTTTTGTCTACTCTGTTTAAAACAAACTCTCCTAAACTTTCCAGGTCTTCTATAATCATCAAAGGGTCAACACCTGTGTAAAATATATCCTCCTGAAAAGAGATTGAAATTTTAAAATAACGCTCATCTGAACCAACTCCATCATAGGCTCCAACAGAGCTTAAAAAATCACCAGCTTCACCCTGATCTTCTATTTCCTCTTCTCCTGAAAATTCTTCTATTGCACCTATAAGCTCCAGCTTGCGCTTATTTGAACTTTCAGATACCTCGTTTCCAAAGAGCTCTTCCCTTATCCAGTCAAGGCTTTTCAAAAGAAGATCAATAATATCACTCTTTACCTGGACTTCCCCTGACCTTACCCTGTCAAAAAGATTTTCAAGGTGGTGGGTGAATTCATATATTGTAGTAAAGCCTGCTATCCCGGAACTTCCCTTTAGAGTATGAAAATAGCGGAAAATACGGTTTACTATTTCCCCGTCATCGCTTCTTTCCTCAAAGGTAACAATATCTGATTCCAGGTTAGCAAGAACCTCCTTTGCTTCATTTAAGAATACTTCTGTAATGCCGGTTTCACCCATTTAAATACCCCTGCTGATCAACTATTCCTTCATCTGTATTTGCATTCCGGTTTTGCATCTTCAGCTTATACAAATACCAAAATCCCCTGATTGGATCAATTTTAT
>CAYTLM010000007.1:0-23809 GCA_964438485.1 uncultured Leptospirales bacterium
TTTTTTAGCCGGGGATTAATTGATTTATGGGTATTTAACAGCTTGGATAGAGTCGTTTTTGTTAATTGTAAAACCATTTAGATCAATTTTATCGGTGAATTCAATATTGTAATATCCATCTTCTTTATAGGTTATTGTAATTTTAAGCGGGTCAGTTGTACTTGTATATACGTTAGAATCCTTGCTAATCTTAATCGTATATTCTGATAGAGATAGTTCAATAAATTCATCATTTGATGTAGGTAGTGATGTTGTGGAAGATTCCTGCCAGTAAATTTTGAGATTAAAAGTGGAGGGAGTTCCGGCATGAGCATTGTTTACAGCAAGTCCTACAAAATCCGTATCATTTAATTTATTTTGATATATAATAGCATTGCATTCTTGGTTAGGCCCACATGACTCACCTGCAATTGTATATGCTTTATTTGCATTAACAACTTTCCCAGTCCAGTCTCCTGGATCAACATATCCTTTTTCTTTGTCTCCACTGCCGTCATCGCTACATGAGATAAGCATAAAAGATGATAATATAAATATTAAAATTGCAATTTTTTTCATTTTTTTCCTCAAACAATTAATACATATTATTGCAACAATATAGGCGGGTATTTTTGTGTAAAGAATTTATTTTTTCGATTTTACAATTATAAAGGGGGATGCTCTGACCCCATTTAACTTGCGCTATAAGAATATTGCTCTATATTCGGGAATGTGCTCTGACCCCAATAGGGATGCTCTGACCCCTTTTTTGTCTTGCTTATTTATTTTTTATAAGGAGTATTATTTTATTTTTGACAAATTGCCTTGTGGTAGTACTTTATTGATATGAAAAAGCTATTATTCATATTATCAATGTTTATTATGATTTTTGTCCCTGTGAGCTGCTTTTATATGGATGAAGCAAAGATAGTAAATCTTGATGATGAGACATACATAAACCCAACTGTGCCTCCGGGGGAAGTTACAACATTGACTGCGACAGTCAGCGGGCTGACTGCTACAAATCCATTTATAGTAATTACTTTTAATACACCAGTCAATCATACATCTATCGATTACGATGATACCACTGGATCAATAAGAATTCAATACCCAATAGGAACTAATCTTGAAGAAGGTACTGATTTTATTGCGATACCCAGCACACCAAGTGAAGATATAAGTGTTATTTATTTTGATCTATCATATAGCACTCCTGTTCAGTTCGATACAGTGAGAATAGTTTTAACAACAGGTCTTAATGCAGGTAGTAATAACTCAATATCACTATCTAATTCTGGAAATTTTGATCGTTTAGTTGACTAAACACTTTACCTCGCCATCACAACTTTCTCAAACTTATTAATTATTGTTTTCCCATCAGATACTCTCTTTGCCTTAATATGAACATAATATAGACCAACTCCAAGTTTACGCCCTGCCTTGTTTGTTCCACGCCATCCCTGCTCACGTATGTTTTGTCCGCTTCTTCTAAATGCATTATCAAGGAGTGTTGCAACAGGCCTTCCTTTTATATCATAGGCAATAATTGTCACATAGGCATCATCTGTTAAATAATATGCCGGATATGCAACAGGATTTTTTGAAGTAATTACATTGTTAAGAATCCGCGTAGGCCAGGGAGTTACCTTTGGCGGATCAATAATTGAAAAAGTCCATTGTACATCATTCATATTCTGATCGGGATCAAATCCATAATATGAAGGGGTGGTTCCCTGTAAAACTTCAAGAATAAACTTGCAATTATTTGCTGGCACTATAAGGGGATTTTCAGATGATATATGACCCGCCCACTTATTAGGTGCAACTTTAGAAATTGGTATTCTAAAAAAACCATCAGGAGCGGCTGGTTTATCCCAGCTGGCAGAAACTTCATTTTCTATATCAGGGTGTAAATCAAATACACCATCATTTGGAGGATTGCTGTCAAATCCATCGGCGGTTGTATTAGCGATAATTACATTAATTTCACCAGGCTGATCTGCCCCGCTTATATCCACTTCAAACCTTATGGATGTGGCAAGTAAAGGGCGAATGGCCGGATTTGTATTATCATTTTCCATTGCAGTATTATCATAAAGAGTTATACCGTCAGTAACACTTATTTCAAGTCCATAAGCTGCTGTTGTAACTGTATGGGATAGATCTCCAGGTGTACCAGCATGAGCACGATTTGCAGAGAGAGTTTCATTTCCATAAATATCAATTGCTGTTAAATAATACTCGTATTCAGTAATGGACTGAAGCCCTGTTATAGTATAGGTTCCTGTGCTTATTTGCCCCAGGGAATCGGTTGTTGGCGAATCGGTATTTTCATCAATCATGTTCCAGGCTTGTGCCAGTACTGGTTTATAATATATGCGATAGGAAGAAAAAACCGGATTAGCAGCTGGATCCAGAGGTGTCCAGTTTAATGTGATTGCATTTACTGTTGATGTAGTGCTTATCCATGGAGTAAACATGTTTGAGCCATCATCACCAGGCGGATCTGCGTTGTCCCAATGGATTGAAGGAGGAGTATAGCCTGTGTGTGTAAACCTCCCAGCAACATTCTGCCCATCTCCACCAAAGATACCGCCGGCTCCTGTCACACTTGTAATAAAATAATCACTAAATGGGCCTAAAGTTGTTCCTGTTGGCACATCAACTGATGTTGGATTTTTAATTTCATACCAGACTGCTGATCCGTTAGTTCCAGCAGGAATTATAACTGTAGTTGTTTGAACACCACCACCATAGTTATATTCAACGTCAATATAGGCATCAACAGTAGTATTTCCACCACCATACTGCATTTGTGCAAGTACCTGTATCTGTGTCCCTGCTGTGTAAATGTTTCTGTGATAGTCAGGCGGGTTATCAAGGCCTCCGCCGTTATGAAAACTCATTCCGATAATTTCGATTTTGTCACATAATATATCCAATGGAGGATCAGCTAAAAGAACCTGGCTTGGGATTCCCAATATTGTGGTTCTAACTTTCCATGTATATGACCCGATTCCATCATCAGGTAGAGCATTATTATAGAACCAATCTGCAGGAACATTAAACTCAAGAGTAGAGCGCAAACCATCTCCATCGTTATTGTTATCAATAATGGTGGTATCTGTATCAATAGCACTGCTATTATACTCATATACCAGCACAGGGTCCTGCGTAATTATACTTTCATCAACATTATCTGTTCCAGGGATTGCTCCGGGTACAGCATAAACTATATCTCCTGTTATATCAAAAGCTCCATGCCATGGATTAACAAGATTATCAATTGCATCCCCAAACTGAGAAATTACTACTCTTGCTGATCGCGTTATACCATATGTATGATTCTGTATTGTTGTGGCATTTACAACAAAACCTGCACGATACGTTGATTCCGCACTTGCATTTAATACACCCGCTGTATATGGCGTTTCTACTGTAGACACTGTAACTGTATAACTTATGGTTACTATAAAATCAGTAGGATTTGCTCCTCGAGTAAAAGTCGCACTTCCTCCTCCAGATACTATCGTTGCCGACCCTGATGCTACACTCGCATCTACACGTATTACAATATCACTGCTGGTCTTAGGATTGCCACTCGGGATCGTTAAACGAACATCCGTCAGCGAACTAAAATCAACCACATATGTCCGCACTCTTACATCAAAATTATAGGTATGACCAACCGCATAATAAAATTCACCTGCCGCTATCTCATTACCCTGATTAAATCCAGACTCTACATCTACCTGCATTATCGCTGAACGAACTATTCCATATGTATGATTCTGCGTGATGGTCGCATTTACAACCCCGCCACCAAGTGTCGATTCCGCTCTTGCCGTCAGAATCCCCAGATCCCGAGGAGTCTCTACAGACGTTGCTGTTACCGTATAACTTATCGTTACTATAAAATCAGCAGAATTTGGTCCTCGAGTAAAAGTCGCACTTCCTCCTCCAGATACTATCGTTGCCGACCCTGATGCTACACTCGCATCTACACGTATTACAATATCACTGCTGGTCTTAGGATTGCCACTCGGGATCGTTAAACGAACATCCGTCAGCGAACTAAAATCAACCACATATGTCCGCACTCTTACATCAAAATTATAGGTATGACCAACCGCATAATAAAATTCACCTGCCGCTATCTCATTACCCTGATTAAATCCAGGCTCTACATCTACCTGAGTTACATCCCCCCTTACCTCCTCTGCAAAGAACATCCCTCCCATCAAAAAAAGGATAAAAAAGCAAACCTTTATATTTTTAACAAGTTTTGTAATCAACTTAGCACAATCCCTTTAAAGTTTTATGGAAAAAAACAAATACAAAATTGTTATAAATTCTTTTTAAAGTCATCTGAAAAATAAAACCTTATTCCCCTTCCTAAAGCAAGAGGGTATCAAAGCAATTTCTAAACCCCTCAAATATTTCCTACCGCATAATAGAATCTAAAATATTCATCGGCTTATAATAGCTATCCATAATCTGGCAGTAAACCCTTTTTTAAGCGTTCAGGATACACGCTTAAAACTAATTTACTTATTCACAAAATAAAATCTATCCTCTGTTAAAAAAAGCATTCTGCTTAAACTGCATTTTACCTACACAACGAGTTATTCAGTATAATAAACGGAATAATTTTTATAAAAGTCAATTTAATTATTTAAAAATATTGGAGAAGGGGGTCAGAGCATATTTCTGGTAATAGAGCAATATTCTTATAGTTAAATGGGGTCAGAGCATGTTTCTTATTATAGAGCAAAGAGTTTAGCATTAAGGGGTCAGAGCATATTTTTTTTTAAAAAATTAAAATATTATAAAAAAGGCGAAAAAATTTCAAAAAATTTTCCTGTTAAAACGTATATATAGTAATGCCGCGCCTAAATAATAAAAAGGGTCAGAGCACTTATAATCAGAGGAGAAAACAAAATGTCCAGACCATTAAGAATTTGCGAACCTGACTTAACCTATCACTGCTATTCCCGCTGCATTGAGTTAAGAAATATGCTTTCTCCTGATTTTGTTAAAGAAATGGCTCTGGAATCTATAAGTATGGCTTTAGAGAAATATTCTTTTGAATTAATACATATGGAATTTGTAGAAAACCATTTCCATATTATTATAAAAACACTGAATAAAGAGCATAGTATATCAAAAATAATGCAGTTTATTAAGGCAAGAATAACAGAAAAATACAACAGAATGCATGGCAGAACCGGCACTCTCTGGAATGAGCGTTTTAAATGCAAAATTATTGAGCATTCCAACGACCCACAAAATTATCTCCTTTGGCTATTATGGTATATTGCATATAACCCTGTTAGAAAAAAAGTAATCCGAGACCCGCGGGAATCTGCCTATGGAACCATAAAGGTTTATCTTGAAGAGAAATATAAACCTAAGCTTAAAATTACAATTCATCAATACTTTACAGACCTGGGAAGCAGCTTTGATGAAAGAGTAAAACGGTTTCTTGAATATGAAAAATTATATAGAATACATTTAGCGTCTCTGTAAAAAATAAATATTTTTTATTTAAAAGAATTTTATCAAAATATTGAACACTTAGCTGTTTTTTAAATTCCGCTCTTCCTCTTAAATCTTTAGAAATAGAGATTTTTTCTTCGCTATTAACAAGAATTATAGATATTTCATTATTTTTAGTATTTTCAGCTAAAAAATTTGATGTTCTGTCTGAATTTATGACAAAAAAGCTGTGGTATATGCGCTTGATAAAAAAAAGGTGGGGTCAGAGCATGGTAATATTTTACCATGCTCTGACCCCATCTTTTCCCAAAAACTAAAATAATCCTTGATGCAATAGTTCTTTACACTAATTGTGGCAAAGTAATTTTTTTTAATCCGAATATAAAGGGGTAAATAATGAAAAGTGAAATAGAAATCAAGGTTCGAGGCTATCATCTTGATATTTTTGCACATGTAAATAATGCCAGGTACGTGGAATTTCTTGAAGAGGGCAGATGGGCTGCGCTTGAAGATTCAGATATAGCAAAAAAAATAATAAATTCCGGCCTGGCTTTTGTAGTAGTAAATATAAATATCAGCTATTTAAAACCAGCAAGGGTTAATGATCTTCTTGTCTTACGTACAGATTTGAAAAAAATTGGTAATAAAAGCATAACCTTAACCCAGGAAATTTTCCAAAAAAAATCAAATGAACCAGAGGTTAAAGTAGTAGATGCAGAAGTTACTTTTGTATTGATGGATATGAAAACAAACAAGGCTGTTATTGTAAATGATGAAATAAGGAGTCTTTTTCATAAAGGGTGATAGGGATAGGGGATTTTGAAAAAATAATAATGGAAACAAATATGTTCTAATTAAATCTTTTTTCTTGACTAATGATAAGTTTAGTGTATAATTTGGTATTAAATTGAATATCCATGGAGAACTATTTTGAAACGATTATTATTTATACTATTGATAATTATTGGGTTTTCATCCGCGTCGTTTGCAAATTTTTATGCAGATCTCATGGGTGTTATGATCACTGGTGATGATGTTGATAATCAGGCAGGGTTTGGTTTAGGGTTTGGCTATGCTTTGAACCAGAATATAGATCTCTGTTTAAGAGGCACTTATTCAATGTCCACAGACCATGCTAATCTTCCAAATGAGATAAATTATGAGCATATAACTTTAATGGCAGGGGCTGCATATATTCCAAATCTGTCTTTTCTTGACAGGTTCAGGCTTAGCTGGAAAAATACTCTGCTTCTTGGTTATTCCAGATCAGAGGTAAACAATAAATTAATATACAAAGATATTTCCTGCCAGGGCTTTGCTTTTGCATTTTTAACTGGTATTCAGTATAGTGCTACTCAGTATATTTCACCCTTTTTTGATATAGGTTATCATAAGTCATTTTATAATGGTCAGCTTAATGAATTATCTGTTCATGGATTTCAGTTTGATCTGGGTGTAAGATTTTATTTTGGTCATTCAAGAAAGTATGATACAGGCTATTGATTGTACAATACCAGGAAACCAGGTTTATATAAAAGCTCAGGTTAAATTCCTGAGCTTTTCTGTTTCATTATTGACTTTTGATATTTTAGCATTATAATTAATGAAAAGGCAGGGTTTTTTATGCAGAATGTATCTGGTGTAGCCTGATTTAATTATTTTTTTGTTTTTTATGTAGCAGATTTTTAAATAAATACAAATAAAGCGGTGGAATGAAAACAGGCTTAAGTTTAGGATTAAAACAGACTCAAAAGCTGGTTATGACACAGTCTTTGAGACAATCTATTGAAATACTTCAGCTCTCTAATATTGAATTAGCGGAAATGTTAGCTAAAGAGTTTTTGGATAACCCTGTTCTTGAGGAGGTACCAGCCCCGGTTGTTGAAAATTCCTTGCAGGAGAATGTAAGCAGAACCTTAAGCAATGATGAAAAAACATATTATGAGGGTTTTTCGCAGATAGGGGTCAGAGCAGGAGATGATAAACAGAGGCATTACATAGAAAATGCAATAGCTGTAAAGGAAAGCCTTACGGATCATCTTTTGTGGCAGGCAAAGATGACTGCACCAGCTATGGCAGACTATTCTGTTTATGAAGAAATTATTACATCATTAACATCAGAGGGTTTTCTAAATCCGGATCTGATTGATAGGATCAACCTTGAAAACAAGAAAATTAAGTCCATTGTAAAAAATATTCAGGCTTTTGATCCTGTTGGATGTGCTTCATCCGGCATAAGGGAGTCTCTTTTGATTCAGGCGCATTATTATTATCCAGAGGATGAAATATTGCACAGGATGATTGAATTTAATTTTGATGAACTGGAAAAACTGGATTATACAGCCATATCCAGAAATCTGAATATTAATCTGGCAGATGTAATAGAGAAAAGCAGATTGCTTCAAAATTTAAATCCCTTTCCTGGATTTGGTTTTTTTACAGGCAAAGTGAAATATCTGGTTCCTGACCTTGATGTGAGGATTTTTAATGAAGAAATAGTGGTTACTTTGAATGATGACTGGATTTCAGGAGTTAGAATAAGCTCGTATTATGAGAATCTTTTAAAGCAAAAAAAAACTGATATAGAGCAGCAAAGCTATTTAAGTGAAAAAATTAACAATGCCAGGTCTTTAATCAAAAATATTTCAACAAGACGTGAAACAATTTACAATGTTGTGAAGTCTATAATGTTATATCAACAGGATTTTTTAAAAAAAGGACCAGGGCACTTGAGATACTTGACACATCATGATGTTGCTGCTGATGTGGGAGTGCATGAGTCAACAGTAAGCAGAGTGGCAAGCAATAAGGCTGTTCAAACGCAATGGGGAGTATTTGAGCTGAAGTATTTTTTTGTGTCAAAGCTTAAAAGTCAATCTATAGAAGAGAAAGAGGGACATTCATCAGACAGGGTAAAAAGTTTGATGCAGCTCATAATAGGGAGTGAAAATCCGGAAAAGCCTTATAGCGATGAGGATATAGTAGTACACATGAAAGAAAGCGGAATTGTTGTAGCACGCAGAACAGTGGCGAAGTACAGGGAATCTTTAAATATCCCTTCTTCAAATAAAAGAAAAAAAATAAATATGATTAAGCAACAGGAGATCCTATGAAAGTTAAAATAACCGGTAGAAAAATTGAAGTATCTGATAAGCTCAAAGAATACGCGGAAAAAAGGATTTCAAAGCTTGAAAAGTATTTTCAGCAGCTTATTGATATTCATCTTATCCTGTACGTAGAAAAGATTGATCATACAGCTGAGTTGGTTATCAATGGTGATGCAGTTCAGTTTCACGCCAGGGAAAAGGCTGCTGATTTCTATTCAGCCATTGATCTGCTTATTGATAAAATTGAATCCCAGGTAACCAGGTACAAGGATAAAATTCAGTCAAGAAAGGGTTTTGGTGTGGAAAATTCTTTTTCTTATGACATAAAAAGTGATCAGGGAAAAGAAGCCCAGTTAAATCAGGTGAGCAATAAGCCGGTGGATAATGTTGAGGCATTCTTGCAAATGAAAGTGGATAAGAGGGATTTTATTTTATTTAAAAAAGGGGTAAGCCTTGTAGATTCTGATGTTGATTATGCTAATAAGAATTATGCTATAATCTATAAAGTTGAAGATGTGTATAGATTGATTGAGATTCCCTTTGGTGAAAAAAATGGTGGAGTGATTGGATGTGAATCTTTTGTAGAATATGATTTAAATGTAGTGAGTGATTCTGCATCAAATCCGGAAATAGAATTTAAGCCAAGAGAAGGCTGTGATGTAAAAAGGTTCACACTTGATGAAGCCCTTGATGTAATGGAAAAGAATGGGGATCGATTTATTCCTTTTTTTAATTCAGAAACAGGGTATTTTAATATAATTTCCAGAAAAGGGAAGGTATACGAGGTTTACGTTCCTGCTTTTTAAGAATTCAGGAATTAGATAAAATCTTATAACAGCCCTCCAAATCAAACAAAGAGGGGCTTGAATTTTTTAATATAAAGAGTTTTTTTACTGGAAAGATTATACTTATAATTGAATATTAAACTATGTCAAAAGCAAAAGTAAAAGTAAGATATTTTATAGAAGAGCAGGATAGAATAGATTTGCAGCTTTGCCTTATTGCCGGAGAACAGGGGCTTGATAAGGAGGTTAGCTGTGGGGAAATAAACAGGCCGGGCCTTGCTATGGCAGGTTTTTTCGATTATTTTGCATATAATAGAATACAAATTTTTGGACAGGGTGAAGTAGCTTTTATGGAGCAGATTCCCCCTGAAAAAAAAGAAAAGATATATTCTGAGTTTTTTAGTTTTAATATTTTTTGTTGTATTTTTACTCATGATTATAAGCCAGAGGAGCTTTTTCTTGAATTAGCTGAAAAAGCGCAGATTCCCATATTTACTACCAAGTGGGGCACAACCCGTTTTACTACGCTTATTGTTCATGCATTAGATGAAATTTTTGCTGAAACCCAGACTCTTCATGCTACTCTTGTGGATGTTTTTGGTGTAGGGGTTTTCCTTATGGGGAAAAGCGGTGTGGGGAAAAGCGAAACAGCGCTTGAGCTTGTAGAAAGGGGACATCGCCTTGTAGCTGATGATATGGTAATAGTCCGAAAAGTTGATGAATCCATGTTAATGGGGTCTGGTGCTGAACTTCTTAAGCACCATCTTGAGGTGCGCGGTATCGGGATTATAAATGTTCGGGAAATTTTTGGAATAAGATCTGTACGAAACAGAAAATGGATTGAACTTGCTGTAACACTTGAGGAGTGGCAAGCTGATAAAGAGTATGATCGTCTTGGTCTTGATGATGATACCTTCACTATTATGAATATTGATGTTCCGCTTGTTACAATTCCTGTTCGTCCAGGAAGAAATATTCCGGTTATTATTGAAACTGCAGCCCTTAATCAAAGGCTTAAAAAAATGGGTATTAATTCAGCTAGAGAACTTGATGAAAAAATAAAAAAATGGATTTTTTATGAAGGTAAGAAATAATGACTGAAAAAGAAATAGTAGTAAATAGTGATGCTGGTGTGCATGCCAGACCTGCAATGATGATTGTTCGTGAAGCAATGAAATATCCCTGTGACGTAACTCTTATTAAGGATAATGTTGAGGCTGATGGCAAATCCATAATGTCTGTTCTAGGGCTTGCTATTATTTCCGGCTCAAAAATCACTGTTAGAGCCCAGGGTGAGGGTGAACAGGAAGTGGTGAATTATATTGTTGATCTTATTGAAAAAGGATTTAGTGCATAAAATAAAGTTTTCTGGATATAGTCTTGTCCTCTGCTAAAAAAAAATTTACCAACACTAATTCTCTCCAGGATATTTTTTTTCTTATTGGAATCATTATATTTTTATCTGTTTTAATAATAGGGCTTTTCCCAGGGCGGAGTGAAGCAGGCCTTGTTGATGAAGATTTTTTCATAACTGCTGCTATGACTGTTCCTATTATTGCTGGTATATATTTTATTGTTATTTCTTTCAGGCGCAGCCTGGATATTGAATCCATTGATATTAGAGAGAGCATAAGCAAAAAGATAACAATGGCCTTTGTTTTTATAGCGCTTTTATCCACAATGCCAATTGTAATGATTTCCAGCACATATTTCAATCAATCTCTATCCAGGCTTTTTCGTGGAAGTACAATTGAAGCCCTTGGCGAATCAATAGATCTGGTGAATGAGAATTATGATTCTCTTATTAATGAGGTGCGTGTTGAACTGGGGAATATGAGGCTTTTGCTTGGATCTGTTAAAAGTAAGGAACAGGGAATAGTATTTGAAAAAAGCGCCGAGTATTTGAAAAGACGGGATTTCCAGTTTTCTGTTTATGATGAAAAACAAAACCTGGTTCCTTTATATGGCAATCATCTCTTTTCCTGGGATTCTGATTGGCATAGGTCCTTTTTGTCTTTTTACCATAATTCAGCTTTTAAGGATATAAAGCTGGACAGGGTTGCTTTTAGGGATGTTGATTTTATAACTGGTGCTTTTTATCATAATTCCTTACTTGTAGTTATTAATAAAATTATTCCTGAAAAACTGGTAAAGAGAGAAAGGCTTTTTTCTCAGGCATACAGGGAATATGAAGAAGTTCATAATTTAAAGGATTACTTTGTCAGTGGCTCTGGTTCTTTTCTAATGTTTTTATCTATCCTGATTATGGTTGTTGCATATCTGATAAGCTATTATCTTTCAGGTACTATTACCAGGCCAGTGCTTGATCTATCCAATGCTGCGCAACAGCTGGCTAAGGGAAACTACAAGGTATCTATTGAAAAAAGAACCAATGATGAGCTTGGTGGGCTTGTTAATGCCTTTAATGTAATGGTTTTGCAGCTTGATGAGAACAATAAGGTTATGCTGCAAAAACAGCGTCTTGAGGCCTGGAATGATATGGCCAGAAAGCTGGTTCATGAAATTAAAAATCCATTAACTCCTATAAGGCTTTCTGCAGAAAGGATGAGAAGGCTTGTAATGAGTAATGGTATTAAAAAAGATGAAGCTGTTATTACTGGGAGTGAAACTATAATCAATGAGGTTAATTCATTACTAAGGCTTGTTGGAGAATTTAATGATTTTGCAAGGCTGCCGGAAAAACAGGCTGATATGGCTTCTTTAAATGATGTAATAAAATCTACTGTTTCTTTATTTGGTGTTTATGAAAATGTAATATTTGAAGAAAACTATGATCTGTCTATTCCGGAGCTATGGATTGATAAAGTTCTTATACGCCAGGCTTTAAACAATCTGCTTGCAAATGCTATTTTTGCAATGGAAGAGTCCGGGAAAATTATGGTATCAACTGAATATGATAAAGAGAAGGCCAGTGTAATAGTGAGGATTAAGGATAATGGTCCGGGAATAGACCCTGATTTGCTTGAAAAGATTTTTGTTCCGGGATTTTCTCAAAAAAATTCAGGATCAGGTCTTGGCCTGGCTATGGTTGAAAAAATTATACTTGAACACTTTGGTACAATTACCTGTAATTCAACAAAAGGCGAAGGATCTGAATTTGTGATAAAATTTCCAGAAATGGTTGGTGATAAATAATGGCAAGAATACTTATTGTAGATGATGAAGAGAATATTATTTCTACTATAACACATATACTCCAGGATGAAGGACATGTTGTTTTCCCTGCTTTGAATGGAACTGATGCTTTAAATTTTTTGACAAAAAATGAAGTTGAGCTGATCATACTTGATGTATGGCTTCCTGACATGGACGGCCTTGATCTTCTTGGAAAAATCAGGTCAATGGGTATTGAGTCATCTGTAATTATGATAAGTGGACATGGTTCAATTGATATAGCTGTTAGATCAACCAGAATGGGGGCATTTGACTTTATTGAAAAACCGCCTTCACTTGACAGGCTTATTACATCTGTAAATAACGCGCTTGAACAGGTAAGGCTAAGAAAGGAAAATATCAAGCTTAAAAAAATGTCTTTTGTTGATGATGAAATGATAGGAGTATCTCCTGCAATGCAGGAAATAAAGGATATTATTAAAAGGGCTGCAAAAACCAATGCCAGGGTTTTTATAACAGGAGGAAATGGAACAGGTAAGGAGCTTGTTGCCAAGGCAATATTTCAGCTGTCAAACAGGTCAGATAAACCCTTTGTAAAGGTCAACTGTGCTGCAATACCAGGGGAGCTTATTGAGAGTGAACTCTTTGGGCATGAAAAGGGATCCTTTACAGGTGCTTTAAACAGGCGAATGGGGAAATTTGAACTTGCTGATACTGGTACTCTTTTTCTTGATGAAATATGCGACATGAGCCTTGCTGCACAGGCCAAGGTTTTAAGGGTGTTGCAGGAGCAGGAGCTTGAGAGGGTAGGCGGTAATGAAACCGTAAATGTTGATGTACGTGTTATTGCTGCTACAAATGTTGATGTTGTAAAGGCTATTGAAGAGGGTAAATTCAGGGAAGACCTTTATTACAGGCTTAATGTAATACCTATTCATGTACCAAGGCTTTCTGAAAGGAGCAGTGATCTTGAATTACTTATTGGTTATTTTCTTGAAAAGTTTTCAGGTGAACATGGAACTGGTGAAAAAAAGTTAAGCAATGAATCTTTGGATTTCCTAAAAAAATATCCCTGGCCTGGTAATGTGAGGGAGCTGAAAAATATTATGGAACGCGTTGTAATTATGGTTCCTGATGAAGTTGTGGAGCTGTCAGAACTCAAGAAAAACATGAGCCCTGATATCAGATTTGACCAAAATTTTGCTAACAAATCTACTTTAAAAGAAGCAAGAGAAAAGTTTGAGAAAAATTATATTATTAAAGCATTGAAGCGGAATGATAAAAATGTTTCTCAAACAGCAAAGGATCTTGAAATTGAAAGAACTAATCTCCATAGAAAAATAAATCAGTATAATATAGATTTAAGTGAAATATGAAAAATGCAATTTCAGCAATAATTAAAAATCAAAACTGGGGTGGTGCTCCGGTTTTTTATAAAAGTGCAGAAGAAATGCTTTTTCTTCATGGCTGGTTAAGTAAGGGAGAGATGCATCTTTCCAGCTTGAGTGAAGAGTCTATTGATTCCCTGATTTTAAAATGTGAGAAATGCAAAAATATCAAGGAAAAGAAAAAAGGCTTTGGAACTGGTGTGAACAAAATAGCGCTTATTCTTAACAGGCCTGTTATGATGAATAGAATTGAAATGAATCTTTATAAAACTGAATCTGTTGATCTGTTGCGCAATATGGTTAAAGCTATTGGCTTTGATCTTGAGGAATGCTACACTACCAATTTGATAAAGTGTGAAAGCGATGATGCCTTTACCAAACCCAGTGATATGATAAAAAATTGCACTGCCATTCTTGAAAAAGAGTTAAATTATTATAAACCTGTAATAGCTATTGTAATGGGTGAAATACTCCCTCTTCAGGAAATTATAAAAAAGAGTTCCGGAATTTCATGGTTTAATACAGAACACCCTGTTTCTCTCCTGAAAAATCATGATCTGAAAAGACCTGCATGGGAAACATTAAAGCTGGTTAAAAAGAAATACGCGGAATTAAAAAAATAATGCACAACTCTATTTCCTTAAAAGCAGCAGAGGTGGTTGTAAACACCCCTGTTGACAGAGCCTTTACATATTCCATACCTGAAGGGCTTGATCTTTCTCCTGGTATGAGAGTTAAGGTAAATTTTGCAGGAAGAAATATTATTGGATATGTTATATCTTTGCATAATGATTTTCCTGAAAATGTTGAGACTAAGGATATTCTTGAAGTTGTTGATAAAGAACCGATTTTTGACAAGCGCCTGATTGATCTTGCCAGGTACACAGCTGATTCCTATCTTTCTTCCACAGGTGAAGCTTTAAGCAAGGCGCTTCCTTCCGGAATAAGCACATCTATCAGACTCGGGGCTAAAAGGGAAATGCCCTTTACAGGGGAAGATATTAATCTGACCAAACACCAGGAAACGGTGTATAATGCAATTACTTCCAGTGATAAAAAAGCACACCTGATTTTTGGAATTACTGGAAGCGGTAAAACCGAAATATACATGAAGCTTGCCCTTGATGTTTTGTCAAAGGGGGAGTCTGTAATTTATCTTGTTCCGGAAATTGGCCTTTCCTCCCAGATTTATGAAAGGCTTTTTCGGGTCTTTGGTAAAAAACTGGTTTTGTACCATAGTCATTTAACAGCAAATCAACGATACAAAAACTGGTTAAGCTTTTACAAAGGGGAAGCGTCTATAGTTGTTGGTACAAGATCTTCGGTTTTTATGCAATGCCCCAAGCCCGGGCTTATTATTGTTGATGAGGAACAGGATGCTTCATATAAGGAGCACAGCTCTCCCAGGTATAATGCCAGAAGGATTGCCTTTTATCGTGCAATGAAAGAGGATGCTCTGCTTGTGCTTGGGTCTGCCACTCCATCAATAGAAACTCTCTATGCTACTGAAAATGGCAGTATTATGCTTCACAGGCTTGAAGAGCGCTATGGAAACAGGCCTCTTTCTGAAATAGAAATTGTTAAAATAACCTCAGGCAGGAATGAAATATCATCCAGGCTTAAACTCTATACAAAGCAGGCAGTTGAAAAAGGGATGCAGGCTATTTATCTGCTTAATAGAAGAGGTTTTTCCCCTGTTGTTTTATGCGAGGATTGTGGGAAGGTAGTTGAGTGTCCCCATTGCAGTATTGGAATGACCTATCATAAAAATGGATTTCTTCTTTGTCACTACTGCTCCTATGCAGCTGATATGCCTCAAAGGTGTGAAGATTGTTCATCAGAGTCAATTAAAGCAATAGGGGCTGGCACTCAAAGGATTGAAGATATTGTGCAAAAGGAGTTTCCTGATTTAAGATTGTTCCGTCTTGATCAGGATTCAGCCAGGAAAAAAAATACCGTTGATGATCTTATCAAAATGATGGATAACAATGAAGTTGATATCCTTATTGGTACGCAGATGATTTCCAAGGGCTTTGACTTTAAAGGAGTAGTAGTGTCAGGAATAATTATGGCTGACATAGGTTTACACATGCCTGACTTCAGGGCTTCAGAAAAGATCTTCGCACTTCTCGTTCAGGCGGCCGGAAGATCCGGAAGGGGTGAGCATAGGGGGCGTGTGATTATTCAGACATTAAATGAAAACCATCCTGTTTTTGAATTTATTAAAAAGCAGGATTACTGGAGTTTTTACAGATCTGAACTTAAGCTAAGGAAAATTCTTAACTACCCGCCATTTTCTCGCCTTGCCCGCCTTGTAATACGGGGAACTGTTGTGGAAAAGGTAATAGAGGTTTCAGAAAATTTAAGCTCAGAACTTGATGTGGCTTTGGCAAAGTCCGGTTATGCCATAGAAAAGCTGGGCCCTGCAGAGGCTCCCCTTGCAAAGATTGGAGGAAATTTCAGGTATCATATTATTCTGAAAGGTTCTTCTTTAAAGGATTTAACCTTTCTTATTAAGCAAAGCCTTTTAAAAATTAAGCCTGGAAAAGTCTATATAGAAGTTGATATTGATCCTGTTGAAATGCTTTAAGCCTGTTTTTTTGATTCATAAAAATCTGTTTTAAGGCTCAAGCTCTATTTCTATTACCTGGTCAAGAAATGCCCTGGGTGGTACTCCTTCGATTTTTCTTCCTGCTATGAAAATTGTAGGTGTAGATTCTATTTTTAGTTTTTCTGCAATTTCAATGTGGTCATTTATTTCACTATTAAAGTTTTTTGAATCAAGAATTTCTTTGAAACTCCTTTGAGTTTCAGAGTCAATATTATATTTTTTTGCAGCAGATTCAAGAATTGCAAGGGCTTTTTCTTTGGAGTAGTTTTGACTTATATATCTGTAATCTGCGAAATGAAAATATAGGTACTTTTCAAAAAAACCCTTTGCTGCTGCTTCTGCAATGGCTTGTGAGGCAATGCAGGAATTGTCGTATAGTGTTCCTTCCATGTAGCGGTTGCATTTTGCATCAAGGGGATAGTGGTAATATATTATCTGTACTTTATTTTTATATTTTGAAATTAAAAATTTCTCATGATTATAAAATTTGTAACAGGCTGAACAGAGAAAATCAGAGAATACATGAATTTTTAAGGTTGCACTATCCGGGCCTAAGATGAGTGTGCTTTTGGGAAAATCATAATTAAGGGGATCTTCTTTATAAAAATCATTAACAAGCGAGGAAATTTTTTCATCAAAAAGCGGATCCTGAACTGATCTGGTTTTGATAATATTTGAACCGGTTAAAACTGCAAATGATAAAAAGAAAACAGATATAAATGCCAAAGCAGAAAATGCTTTTTTGTCACTGCTTTGAGGAGGAAAGAAAGTCTTTATGGATTTTAAAACATCCTCTTTTTTTGTATTGTTCCTGAAATAAAAAACAAGCAGAATTAAAATAACAATATTTATTATGTACGTTGAAATACAGAGCGTACAAAAATGACCTGTGTAGATCATTATTATTCCAAGTATTAAATTGGAAATGAGCGCAAATGATATTAGGATAAAAATTGCACCAGGGATTAATATGTAGTATTCTTCCTTTGCATAATCTGCAATTAGTGCCATAAATGCAATTAGCAGGTAAAGCAAAATCCCCAAGGATGCTATTGGTATATTCATTATCTTCGAATAGGGGGAGCTTGAAAGAGCCACACACTTGTTGATTATTCCATTGCTGCAGGATAAAAATCCTATGTCAGCTTCAGGGAAATAGTGCTGAAAAAGAAGTATTGATGAAAGAACTGTTCCTGCTATTGCAAGAATAAGTATAAGGTTAATATATTTTCGCATTGTTATTATAGCTCTCTTTTTAGTTCAAATTTTTTGCCGCAAAGAAAAAGATGGTATCTTCCTATGCTGTCCTCTTCAAGCCTTTCAAGTATATGAAAAGATGGGGATCTTTTAAATTTTGCCAAAAGCTTCCCGTTTCGTACCCTGCAGTAAAGAGAATTGTTTTCTTTAACAAAAAGGGTTGAGCAATCCAGCTCCTCATTTTCCCCGGTTGACAGGTTAAGCTGAATTGTTTCAAAATCTCCAAAGCCTGAAAAAATAACGCCACTTATAAATACAGGAACATCTTCAACTGTTACAGGGTAGATATAATCGCCATAGTGTATTACATATTCACCTGATGCAGTAATATTTATAGACTTGTTGAAAAATTCAATAATTCGTGTATTGGAAAATTTTTCATTGTTGTGGTACCATATACCCTCTTTATCCAGAAATATTTCATCTGTAATTTCACCTGATTCAATTAAGCCTTTTATGTGTTCAGGGATTTCAGGATAAAAATCATCACTCATTTTTTTTACCTAAACCCTTACCTTGGGATCTGTAAGTTTGTTGTATTCCTCAAGGGCATAGCGGTCAGTCATGCCTGCTATAAAATCCCGGACAGTTGACAGAATCCCGTTTTCTTTAATAGCCTCCTGATAACGGTGTGGAAGTGTTTCAGGATGTTCTGTGTAAATTCTAAAAAGTTCTTTAATCACCATTTCTGATTTAAGGGACATGCGGGAAACCTTATAGTGTCTGTAGAGATTGTTTCTTAGAAAAGATTTTAGTTCTTCATTTGCTTTGTTAATATCCCTGGAAAATCCCGCAATTTTAGTATTGCATTGCTTTACATCGTTAAAATTCAGGATATTATGCTTTTTAATTGCATCAGTGGTGTTGTTGATTAAATCAGTTACTAGGAGATTGATCATTGTTCGGATTATTTCTCTTGCAGCCATTTTAGTAGAATCCGGAAGCTGTCTGCCATATTCCTTTACAGCCATTTCCCATATTTGCAGATCGCATACCTGACTATACAAAAGAAGTCCTGAGGAAATTCCATCATCCAGGTCATGGTTGTTGTATGCTATCTCATCTGCAAAATCTATGATCTGTGCTTCAAGAGAAGGTTCCTCATCAGGCATATACTCTGAGGTTTCAGGCCTGTCATAGGTTCCTGAATGTTTTATTATGCCTTCTCTGGTTTCCCATGTCAGATTAAGGCCTTCGAAATCGCTGTATCTTTTTTCAAGCTTTTCAACTATTCGCAGGCTTTGCCTGTTGTGTTCAAATCCGCCATGATCTTTAAGAAGTCTGTTAAGCTCCTTTTCTCCAACATGGCCAAAGGGTGTGTGGCCCAGGTCATGGGCAAGGGCAATGCTTTCAGCCAGATCCTCATTTAAACGCATTGCTCGTGAAACAGCCCTGGCAATCTGGGCAACCTCCATTGTATGGGTTAGCCTGGTTCTGAAGTGATCCCCTTCGTGATTAATAAAAACCTGGGTTTTATATTCAAGCCTTCTAAAAGCTCTGCAGTGAATAATTCTTTCCCTGTCACGCTGGTACTCGCTTCTGTAGGGATGGCTCTTTTCTTTGTGGGTCCTGCCCCTTGTGTCAGATGATTTTGCAGCATAGGGTGCAAGGAAGTTTTCTTCTATAGTATTAAAATCGATATTGTTTTTCATTGCCTTGTTTTAGCCAGTTCATTCTCATAAGCAGCAGAGGCAGTTTTTCTGTTCATGCGCAGCTCTTCACTTGTAGGGTTCTCCTCTATCCCTCTTGAAAATGCCTCAATAGCTTTTTTGTAATTGTTTTGCTGATAATAGCTTTTCCCAATATTGTTGTAGGACTCTGATATTACAAAAGAGTCCCTTGTTCCCTTTATAACCTGATAAAAAGTATCAATGGCTTTTTCATGCATTTCTTTTTTTGCATAAATTATTCCCATAGCAAGAAGTGCATCAGGATCTCCGGGCTTCATAATAAGGGCTTTGCCTATGATTTCCATGGATTTATCAAGATTTGCTTCATTGGTATTTTGTATAGATGATATAATTGCCAGGTTTATCAAAGCCTTGCGCGCCATTTCAGTTGAAGGATCAATCTCGTTTGCTCTGGTATATGCTTTTTCAGCATCGCGGTAGTTTTT
The DNA here is from genome assembly GCA_964438485.1 of uncultured Leptospirales bacterium. GTDB lineage: Bacteria > Spirochaetota > UBA4802 > UBA4802 > UBA5550 > JBBAGC01. The sequence continues at coordinate 19,881 of CAYTLM010000007.1, forward strand.
TTGTCTGTGGTAGATTGACGCTGTTTTAAAGGCAGCTTCCTGATTGTCAGGCCATTTGTAAAGAATCTCCTGATATTCTTTTTCAGCCAGATCAGGGTAGCCCCTTTCATTATAATAATCAGCAATAGCAATGCGGGGCTTAATATTGCCTGGATTTATGCCTGCTGATTTTTGCCATGATTCAATTGCAAGTGCAGGTTTATCAGCATGCTTATAGGAAATGCCCAGATTGTAATAGGTCATGTCATCATTGCCTTTTATTGCCAGGGCAGATTCATAGGCCTTTATTGCATCATCGTATTTAAGCGCATCATCAAGAATATTTCCCATATTGAGATAGGCTACACGCGCATTTTCAGTTGCAGGTTCAAGGGATGTAATTTTGCTGTATGCATTGTATGCTCTGTCCAGTTCTCCTTTTTTATAGTATATTTCGCCTATTCTGGATAGAATTTTTACATCTCTGCTTCTGCTTTCCATGATTTTGCTATAAGATCTGAGACTGCTGTCAAGTTCGTCCATAGCAAGGTACGAGTCTCCCACTTTTTCAAGAATGTCAGGGTCTCCCTTGCCAAGCTTTTCAGCTTCTTCAAGCTCTTTTAATGCCTCATTATTTTTATTTTGCCTTAAATAGGCAATAGCAAGATTGTACCTTGCTACAGGTTCTCCAGGTCTTAATGCTACAGCCTGCTTCAGGTATTTTTCAGCAAGGGGGAAGTTGTTGTTTTCAATAAATTCTGCACCAAGCCTTGAGTATGATTTGTATGCAATTTCACCAATGACATCAGCATCCGCAGCTTTTTTTAAATACTCAAGTCCTGAAAAATAATCCCCTTTGCGTAAAAGGGTGATAGCCATATTGTAGAGAAGGGGAGGGCTGTTTTTTTCAATCTCCATGGCCTTTTCATAGTATTTGGCAGCTTCATTAAAATTGCCCTGATCATAGTATATGTTTCCAAGAAGAAGAAGGGGGTTTACTTTACCTGGAGCCAGTTCATGGCTTGATTCAGCATTGCTTATGGCTTTTGTGTAATCCTGCATATTTCTGTAGGTTTTGGCAATATTCAGAAAAATGTCAGGATTTTTTTTATCATAATTAAGCGCTCTTTGAAAGTAAGAAAGGGCGCTGTTGTAATCACCAGTGCTGTCAGCTATCATTCCAAGGTAAAGAAGGGCAATAGCTTTATCCCTGTCTGAGGAGGCAGATTCAAGAACAGTTGTAAATCCTGTAATGGCCTGTGTTTTGTATCCTCCTTTGTATAGATCAATTGCTTTTAATAAATCAGGGTTCTCGGTTTGAGCAGGTGCAATTATACCGGCTTCTGATAAGATGTCGCTATTTTCTGCTTTGATTTTATCACCTGACTTTTTTGATAAAAAAGATCCAGGTTTGTCAAAAACATAGTGAGTGAGCAAAAGTATTGATACAATAGCAATTGCAGAAAGGGAAAGAATAAGAATAAGCTTTCCCTGGGATCCGGGCAGGGATTCTTTTTGTATAGCCTCAATTCCGCTGATTCTATTATGCTTTATGCTGTCATCAATTGATGAGCCTTTTTCCTGGTCTTTTCTTCTGATCTTCACTTACAATATCAACCCTCTCTGAGTTTATATTTCTTTACAGAATCAAGTATACCATTTATAAACTGCCCTGAATTTTCACCGCCAAAGGTTTTCCCAAGCTCAATGCTTTCATCAATTGTAACAACAGCCGGGATGTTTTCCATATAAAGCATTTCAAATATGGCTAATCTTAAAATAGACCTGTCTATAACAGTGAGCCTTTCAGGAACCCAGTTTTTTGAATATTTTTTTATCACTTCATCAATTTGCTCAATATTGGAAATAGTACCTTTAATAAGTGAAAGCGCAAAGTCCCGCACATCTTTCTCTATAGGGGTATCAAGCCATTCAAATGCAATAATTTCGTCAATGGGGGTTTTAGCCACATCATGCATATAAAGCCCCTGAAGTGCATATTCCCTGGACTTACGCCTTTGTCCCATTAGTTTATCTGCTTATAAAGGTTTGCCATCTCAATAGCAGCCATTGCAGCATCAAAACCCTTGTTTCCTGCTTTAGTGCCAGCACGTTCAACAGCCTGCTCAATAGTGTCTGTTGTTAAAACACCAAAAATAACAGGTATGCTGCTTTTAAGGCTTAGCTGTCCCACACCCTTTGTTACCTCTGCTGAAACATAATCAAAGTGAGGAGTGGAGCCTCTAATTACAGTTCCAAGGCAGATTATAGCATCAAATTTTTTTGATTCAATCATTTTTGCTGTAACAGCAGGTATCTCAAAAGCACCAGGTACCCAGGCTACAGTTATAGTGGCTTCATCTGCGCCATTTCTTTTTAAACAGTCAACTGCTCCACCAAGAAGTTTATTTGTAATAAACTCGTTAAATCTGGAAACAATTATTGCGAATTTTAATCCGCTGGCATCCAATTTTCCTTCTATTATTTTCATTGTTTTTCCCTTATTTTAAGTTGCTGATTATATCTATATAATGATCTTTTTTTCGAGCATTATTTAAGATATATTATAGCATAGAAATGTCGAAAATCTGTCTCTAGTCAAGCTTTTTTTGTTGAAGAAAGATATCTCCTACCTGGCATTTCTGCATTAAATAATAGAAACACCAGGTATGGAATGAAGTATTATTTCCCGCCAGTCATTGATTTGTGAACCATTCCAAGAACCCCTTTTACCTGGGGATTGAGGATACAATCGCAGAGGGGGTCCTGCCAGTTATCATTGTCTATTCTTGTTCTTAAAGAAGTTGCAGCAGGGATTCTGATTCCATCTTTAATGTTTATAAATGCTTTTCCCGGAAGGTCAATCCATGAGCAAATTTTTGCCTTTGCAGTTTCAATAAGCTTGTCAGGTTCTGCGAGCTCATCTAAATATCCTTTAGCCAATGCATCCTGAAAAGAGTACATGTTCCCATTATACATAACATCGCGAAGGTCTCTGTCACTGTTAAGCCCAAATCGTACAAGCTCCATTTCAGCAATTGTAAGGCCAAGGCCTATTTTTATTTCTGTCATGCCCATTTTAGGCTTGGGATGATCAACAGCTATGCGGTAATCGCATCCCATGGCTGTGATAAAACCGCCTGCAGCGCAATGACCGTTTATAGCTGCAATAACAGGTTTTTTGCATGTGAAGAGCTCATAAAGCATTTCCTCTTCAACGTTGAAGAACTCCAGAACATCTTCCCTGTTTTGAAAAGCAAGGAAAGTTGGCAGATGGAATCCTGATGAGAAAAATCTTCCCTCACCTGTTATAATAAGGCCTTTTATGGATTCATCTTCATTAACTTTTTTTATAGCCTCTCTCATTTGAACAAGAGCATCAAAGGTAATGGAATTTGTGGGCGCATTGTCCAGTTTTGCAATAAGAATGTTGTCTTCAATAGATTGTTGTATCATTATATAACTCCTGATTTATTAATAAATTAAATATTTAAACAGCATTGATTCCATATTTATTTTTTAATAAAATATTTTAATACCCCCGCCGCCAAAGGCGGCGGGGGTATTAAAAATAATAATATTATTATATATAAAAAATATTTTTAGGAATAATAACTGTTTTTTTAATATATTCCATATAAATTCATTTTAGTGAAGAGCCTTTTTTTTATACAAGGAAAAAATCGCTTTATGCTAAAATTGTTTGAACCCCTCCTGATTCCTGAAAAACTTTAATTTTTATGTTCACCGTGACAGGATCTGCCTGTTTCCCTTAAAACAGGGTAATTAAAAATCTTTTAGCACATCCTTGATTTTTCCGCTGTTTACTGCTTCCAGAAACTCATCCCCACATCTCTGGCTTTCCTTTATTGCGCAGTTCCAGTTTTTAAGTCGTTCTTTGTCATTTCCAAAAAATGTTTTAAAATCTTTTCTATCCGGAATATTTGAAC
>CAYTLM010000008.1:0-23163 GCA_964438485.1 uncultured Leptospirales bacterium
TATCAGTGAAATTATAAAATCAAATGAAGAAAATAAAAGGCTTGGTTTTGAAGAGATTGTTTATCTCCTCATGGCTGGCGAGCTGCCAGGCAAAGCTGATTATGAAAAGTTTGCCACTGAGTTGAGAAAGCGTGCAAAGCTCACTAATCTTGAAAGGCGCATGATTATTGAAGATGTTGAAAATACAAATCAGATGTATGCTTTGCATAGTGTCTTATCCCATCTTAGCAGGTGTGATAAAAATCCGGATGCCACAGAAATGGTGGATGTAAGCAACCAGTGCATTAACCTTATAGCCAAGGCGCCTATAATTGTAGCGCATAATTATAATGTTTACAGATATAGAAAAGGCGAGGATCTGCGCCTGGTTCGCCCAAAAGAAACTCTTTCTCTTGCGGAAAATTTTTTATATATGCTTAGAGGAAGCGTGCCAGACAGAGAGGAGGCTCTCATCTTTGATGCATGCATGATTATGCACGCTGAGCATGGCGGAGGTAATAACTCCACATTTACAGTACGAACAGTTTCATCCAGTGGTGCTAATACATATATGGCTATTGCTGCAGGAGTTGCCTCTTTGAGCGGGCAGTTCCATGGTGGGGCAAATGAATCTGTTATGGCAATGATGAAGGCTTGCCAAAAAGATGTTAAGGACTGGACAAATGAAAAGCAGGTGCGAAAGTTTCTGGAAGCTATTCTGGATGGGAAAAGTGCCTATGGAATGGGTAAAATTTTTGGCATAGGCCATTCAGTTTATACACTTTCAGATCCCAGGGCAATAATTCTTAAGGAGTATGCAAGAAAACTTGCGGAAAAAAATAACCGAATGGATCTTTTTTATCTTTTTGAAACTGTTGAAAGGATTGCCAAAGAGCTGCTTTATGAAAGAAAGGGTAAAAAGGTTTGCGTAAATGTTGATTTTTATTCAGGCTTTGTTTATAAATTTTTAGGAATACCTGAAAAAATTTTTACACCGATTTTTGCAATGTCCAGAATTGCAGGCTGGTCTGCTCACAGGCTTGAACAGATTTTACAGGGTAAAATAATAAGGCCTGCCTATGTTTCTGAAAAGAATGAAACGTTTCAGTACAAGGATGTTGATCTCAGATAACATGAAAATAAAAATGGCGGGGAAATTTCCCCGCCATTAATAGTTTATGTTTCTTTAATTAACTTGGCATTGATGTAAAAACTCCGCGTGGATCAACTTCATTTCTAAGAATATCAATTACCTCTTTAGTTGGAACCGGAGTTACCGGAATTTCACCTTCTGGCTTCAGAAGCTCAAAACCTGATGCAAGCTGGGCTAATTCAGGAGATACTCCAGGATGAAGAGATGCTATTCTCATTCTTTTTGATTCAGGATCAAAATCATAAACCCCTGCTGAAGTAATTACAGCACTAGGACCACCACCTACAAGGCCTGCTTCTTTACGGCTGTTTCCGCCAGATAGAAAGCCTACTGAAGTTATGAAATCAACATTTTTAACAAATTTTTGTGGGTTTTGAATTCCTACAAGTACAAGGTTTTTAGCCAAAGAGGCCAGGTCATTGTTCCCCCCTGATCCGGTAAGTCTGTTTTTATAGTTATGGAAACTTTCACCAATTAAGTGAGTGTTTACGTTTCCATACATATCGATCTGCCCATATCCAAGGAAAGCTTTATCAACATAGCCATTGGCAAGCTGTCCAAAAGAATAGGACATTTCAAGAATTAATGGAGATTTTCTCCATGTATATGGTCCGGCAACTGACCAGGGCATATCACCTTCAATTGGATTTTGAGCGCCTGATTCATAAACCATGGTCATGTTTGGGGCATGGGTTTTTTTCGCAAGTATACCCGCAACCATGGGGAGGCCTGTTCCTATATATACTATTTCGCCGTCTTCAATTTGATTTGCAAGAACATAGGCGATCATCTCTAGTGGATTGGCTGGTTTAACAGTCATTTTTTCCTCCAATAAATTTTATTTAAAATCTTTAATATCATCGAAATCAGGGCTGTTTCTTGTCCATTCTTCATAATGGAAATCAACACCTTCGTCTTCGTTGTCATACTCTTCAGCTTTGGTAAGCCTTTTTGCATCGACCATCCACTTGGATCCGCCAAGAAGCTTGTCTATAATGTCATATTGATCTTTACACTGAACAACAAAAGTGTCATAAAATTCATCAATTGCACCTTCTTCGTATGCCCAGTAGCGCATAATTTTTTCCCAAAGCTTTCTTGGCCAGTAGTAAAGACCAGGCATTGCTCCTGCAAGAGCACCATAGGGTAATTCAACAACAGCATCTGAATACATAAATGGAATTACAACTCCCTTGTTGTCATTTCTTAAAGCACCGGGAGGCACAATTTCTTCAGCTGTAATAATTAATTTTCTTGTAGCTGCTGCAACGGCAACATCATTTATCAGCGGACCATAAATTTTTGCATTTCCAAATTTATCTGCCTGGTGAACATGAATGATTGAAACGTCTGGATAAAGAGCTGGAATAAAAGTGCATGGGTCTTTTTCAGTCTTTAGCGGGTTGTCAAGAATCTTGATGAATGGATTATATTTTGCAAGATCTGAGCCCAGGAGCTGTTTGGAGTAAACTCCGGGAAGGCCAAGCTGTGCAGCTTTAAATCCAAGAGCCATAGAGCCATGACCCCATTCAGCCAATATTTTAGTTTTTCCTGATTGTACTGCTCTTGACATGTTTCTGTCAGTCCCTCTCATCTCTGCTCCGCAGTAGGACCAGTGAGAGTGAGTAACAGTACCAAAGGGAATCAGGTAACTCTGGTTTGTTGCTGGTGAGCCTATGCTGGTTAAACCCTTGATTCCTTGACGTAATATTTCAAAATATGCAACAATTGGCGTGCGCACATAACTGAAACCTGTATCAGTTAGTATGTCACCATCTTTTACGTATTCTGAAATTGCTTCTTTGAGAGAGATTCTTTTGTCAACAGCAGCATGATTTTTGTTTTCATGTGCTTCTCTTGCTGAATCGTAATCGATCAGGCGATCCAGACGAGGTATATCTTTCTCGTCAAGCCTGAGATTAGCAAGAACCTCTTTGTCGTAATTAAATTTTCCCATTACTTCCTCCTTAAAATGGTTGTGGTAAACAGGTTTGTATAGTTTTTTGTAAAAAAATCCGTCTATCCGGCTGGATTTTATTATATGTACAAAACATCCATATTTTAGTAAATAATTTTTTTTAATTATTTAGCTTTTAATTGTATTTTTTTGATTTTTTTAGTATCTTTGTTGGGAAATTTGAAAAATACAGGGACGTGTATAAAAAAAAACTCATATTTCCGCATGTTTAACATGCGGAAATATGAGTCATTAAAATAATTGTGTAAAGGAGTTCAGATAATCCCGGAAAATCCTATAGATTATATACCGGGAATCCTGCTTTAATGCTAAAGCTCAGTATTGCCTTTCTTTAAAGGTAATACTGAGTGAAAAAACTATAAGGATTTAATATCTTTTTAGAATTATAGCCTAATAAAGGCTAAGGCACTTTAAGGTGCTTTCTAAAGAGGAAAAGCGGTATTTTTGAGCTTGAAATATATGATTGAAGTTCGTTCAATTTATTCTTAGCATCTACTTAAACCGTTTTATACCAATAATAACAAAAAATCCCACCTGCTAAAGCTAAACGAAATGATGAATAATTACAATAGCATAAATCTTTTTTTTATATAGTAATTATTACTATATAATTCAGACTGTTTTTATAATAAGGCTTATGAGCAATCCTCCTGCTATAATAATTAAAGAGGGGACTATCATTGATGTGGATATTCTGTTAAGGCTTGATTTAAAATATTGTGCAGTTACAATCTGACAGACGTGAACAGGTGACAGCATCATGCCTGCAAACCCAAAGCTGTATGCAATTACAGTATAAGACATTACTTCAGATAAGGCCGGGTTTGGTCCAAGAAGGTTCATTACTATGGGGAAGCTGGCACCTACAAAGCCAACAGCAATACCTGTTGATAATCCGCTTATCAATGGTATTAACATGATTATGAATATTACAGGTATATTGTTTCCTGTAAGTTCTTTTTTTACATGCTCCATTATAAAAGTTCCATCTGGAAGAGGGGCTTCTATAAAGGCACTGTATATCCCAATAATCGCAACCAGGAGTATGAGCTTTAATGTACTAAGTGAAGTTATAATTTCTGCAAGAGTTTTTAATTCAGGGTGTCTTTGTATAATTACAACAACTATTGCAAAGGTAACGCCAGCTATCATTGGCAGGTATCCTGAAACTTTTGCAACACCAGGTATAAATATTGTGATTACTGCATAAACAGCTATTATTGTTAAAACAGGGGCAATTAGAAGAGGCATGTTGAGAATGTTCCGGATGTCCCAGGCTTTATTCTCATCTTTATCTTCAGGTATTTTTTTAAGAAAAACAAAGTAACCGGCAATTATTGCAAAGAAGCTGAGGCCAAATTGCAAGGTAATAAATCTCCCGGGAGAGAGTCCTGTCATATCAAGTGCAAGCAGTACTCCTGGATATAGTGGCCACCAGTACTCCCATATATGCCTGAACCAGTAGTTAATCTCGGATTTAAGCAAGGGATCAACAGTTGATTTATTATCCATATCATTGACCATTGGAGCAGAGAAAAGGGCTCCACCAGGCATTGGGAGCATTCCAATGATAGCAGGGAGTACAGCAAAGCCCGCTCTGCGACTGGTGCTTTTTTTCACAATCTCCACCATGTCGCTCATTACTCCGGTTTTTTCCATGATAGATGAAAGCCAGATTACCAGGAAAAGTACTGTAAAGAGCATCAGGCTGTTTCCTGAAGAAAGCTTTGTAATGCTTACTTTAATAATTCCCGGAATGTCATGGCCGCACCAGAAAGCCAGCAAAAGGGTTCCGCCTGCAACTGCTGTAATCAGATTATTGATTATTCGGTTGAAAATTATAATGGCTCCAAGGGCAGATAGAATTCGGATAATATAGGGGGCATCATAAAGAAAGTCCATGATTTAGGTATCCTTGAAATTTAGTTAGAGATTATTCAGCTTAGTCTTTTTAGAAAATTTAAAAAACGATTGTCTTTTCCCATTTTTTTTCCTGAATCATAAAATTCAACTTCCCCAAATTTTTGTGTTTTTTGAACAGTGCTGTTTGTGGAGATAAGATGCTTTAATCTTTTTACTGTGCCGGTGTTTCCGTCAATGATATGGGTACTTTTTGGGAAAATTTTGATAAAGGAATTTTTATAAAAGGGGAAGTGGGTGCAGCCAAGAACAAGTGTGCTGTAGTTTTTTATGTCAAGATTTTGAAGCTGTTCCTTGAGATAGGGAATTATTATATCTTCATTGAAGATCCCCTGTTCACAAAAATCAACAAGTCTGGAAAGTGGAACAGCGTCGACTATATGTTCTTTGTCAAGCTTTGACACCAGATTTTTAAATCGCTCCTCTTTGAGGGTCAGTTCTGTAGCAGCAACAAGTATGCGTTTTTTTTCGTCATTTGATTCAACAGCCGGTTTAACTGCTGGTTCCATTCCTATTATAGGAAAATTATATTTTTCTCGAAGATCTTTTATTGCAATACTTGTTGCAGTATTGCAGGCAACAACAAGTGCCTTGATTTCTTTGCTTACAATATCTTCAACTGCTTTTAAAACAAGCTCCTTTACCTCTTGCCTGGTTTTAATTCCATAGGGCGCATTTTTTGTGTCAGCATAGTATATGTAGTTTTCATTAGGCAGCTGGCGCAAAGCCTCGTTAAGAACAGTAAGCCCTCCAACACCTGAATCAAAAAAAGCTATTTTCATTGCTGTACCTTTAATTTTTCTTTTTATCCTGTGAAAGCATTTTGTGGTAAAAATTCATCTGGTAACTTCTTCCTTTTAAAACAAAGTTTCTAAATTTTTCTGTTATGTCAGGGTGTAGATCCTTTATGTTGTTCTTTTCATCAGGATCAAGTTCAAGGTTGTAAAGCTCTTCAATGCCATTGTCCATTCTTCTTATGAATTTCCATTGCCCATCCCGAACTCCTGTAAAATCATCCTTCCAGAATGTGTGTAAAAATGCAAGCTCCTCTTTGTGCGCAGAAAGGATTGATTTACCTTCGTGATAAATATTTTTTTCTAAGCCAAGTATATCCTGTACTATTACAGGTGTGTCCACATGGGTTGAAATACCCTCATAGGCAACTGGTTCAGGGAAAAACTCCTTGCTGTATATTAAAAATGGGACATGAACATTTTCTTCATAAAGAAAAAATGGATGGTTGTAATTCTGAGGGTGCTGGTAAAAAGCTTCCCCATGATCTGCAAATAAAAACAGGATTGTATTTTCCATCAGCCCTTCCTTTTCAAGAGCGCTAATAAGTTCTCCAAGGCAATAATCAGCATAGTGCATAGAGTTGAGATAGTTGAGCCAGTTCCTTTTTTTGTAGTCACCACCTGGTGGGATCTGCCCTGTGATCTTCTTAAACCCTTCAGGTATTGCATAGGGGTGGTGAGGGTTTGCAGGAAAGTATGTTATAAAAAATGGCCGGTTTCCTCTTTTTTTTAAAAACTCAATTGAAGGTGCAATCATTGCCCGTTCATCAACTCCCCATCCTACCTTGAAGTTATAGGGTGGAATTTTTTCAAGTTCAGGCAGATCGATTATCCTGTCAATAGACCTGTGGCCAAGGAAGCGCCTTTGCCCTGCGTAGCGAAGATCCCCTGTGTGTATCACTGCTGTTGTATAGCCCTTTTGCTTTAATATTTCACTTATGGATGTAAGATTAATTGAAGAGTATTTTTGTATTACCAGATCCTTGCTATGATGGCTGTAGGCTGATGTGAAAACAGAAAGCATTGCATTTGCTGAAAGTGGAAAGTTGGCATAGTGATTTTTTGCAAAAATAGAATTTTCTTTAAGCTTATGCCAGATGGGTAAAAGTTGCTCACCCTTTATTTCCATGTCAAAATATTTCATTGGTGTTGATTCAAAAAAGTAAAATATTATATTATAATCTTTTCCTCTGGGAATGTTATTTATTCTTTTATGAATACGTCTGTTTATAATTGATTCAGTATTAAGGCCAAATTGAAATTTCTCTTTTTCTAAAAATTCAGGAAGGCGTTTTGTTTCTTTTTCAATAAGAATGAGATTGTATATTGGGTTGCCTGAAATTTCTTTGAAAAGTATTATATCGCTTTTTTTATCCATGGCTGGGGAAAATGTTTTTGGTAACAATGCAGATCCGGCAAGCATAATCAGAAATGCAGCCTGAAATACAATAGCACAAGCAGCAGCTCTTTTGTAATTTGAATTATTTTTTTCAATAAAGTTTGGTACTATTATAATTAGTATTATAATAAGAAAAATTCCAGCAATTCCTTTTATATAAAAAAGTAAAGGCGTTTCCGAAATTACAGATCCTAAAAGTTCTGCAATTCCTGTTGTTATTTCATTAGACCAGAATTTGCGCGAAAAAGCAGTCTCGTATATTCTAAAAAAATTAATACTTTGAAGAAAAAATAAATGAGCAGATATTAAAAAAAATGCTGAACCTGCTGTTGCTGTTTTTGAGCTTACATTTGCTGTAAGAGAAATTAAATAAAAGAGTAAAAAAAATAAAAATATAACAACCAGATCATGAATTGCTCCACCTGCCAAATAGGAGGTAAAATCTGTTTCGCTGAATTGCAGGAATATTTTTTTGATTAGAAAAAAAACTTCTATTCTGTAAATCAAAAGCAGTATTAAAAAAATTGAGGATGATACAATGTATAATCCTGATATATGAAGCGACTTTTTATTTATCATTTATCACTATTAGTCCTTTTTGCATTTGCTGGAAATTGTTAAATTAATCTTTAGGTCAGATAAAGGTACATTGTTTAATTTTGCAATTTTAATTTTTTACTTAAAGGCGTAAATAACCATGGAGCTGGTCATTGCAAAATTTTTAAAATGTATTTTACTTTTAATGTGGTATGATGAAATTCTTAACCAGGCTTTGTAATCCTTTAATGATTTAAAGCTTCCTCTGGATTTTTTAAGCTTTGGAAGGAGGCCAAACTCCACAGGATAAAATACTTTTACTTTAGTGAATCCTGTATTAAGCAGCGCTTCTTTTAAATTTTTCACTGTAAAGTATGAAATATGTCCTGGCATAAAGTACTCATAATCTTTACCAAGTTTTTTAGCCTGCCTGCCATCCATGTTTGCTGTTTGTATTACAAGGAGTCCTTTGTTTTTTAAAAGTCTGTAACATTCCTCTATTGCAAAGATGGGATTTCCCAGGTGCTCAATAAGTTCAATCATTGTTATTGCTGAAAAAAAATTTTCCTTAAAAGGATGATCCTCAATTGTGCCATTATGAATGCTTTTACCAAAAATTGCAGAGGCATGGGTATAGGCGTATTGGGATTTTTCTATGCCATAGGGTGTGTAAAATTTTGATGCTGCTTCAAGAAGTCCTCCAAAGGAGCAGCCTATGTCTAAAAAATTTCCACTTTTAATATATTTTTTTATTACTTTTATTCGCTTGTTCCATACATAGTTTGAAAATTTTTTAATTTTTCTTTCATCTATATAGGAGTAATCTGCATTGCCTTCAAAATAGTCTTTTGAATACAGGGATTCAATGGTTTTATCATTTATTGAAGGATTCATGAAAATAAATCCGCAGTTATTACACTTATCAGTATTGAATTTTATTTCATATTTATTAATGAAATAATGCGAAGATATGGATCCATTATTGCAAAGAGGACAAAATTTTATTTTATCTTTGAACATGGATGCTTTTTGTATGAATTTGAATTTTTGTAAAGCAAAAAATAGGGGGAGACCTCACCCCCTGGCCCCCTCTCCACAATGGAGATGGGGAACGAATCATGAAAAAAATAAGGGGTCAGAGCATAGGGGGTCAGAGCATCCTTTGAGGTTACCTCGATACACCGACTATGCCGGCACTCGGTAACCGCTAATTATGATAATCTCTGGTGTTTAATATGATTGACAAATGCATTATTTTAATTGAAGGATCATAGTAAATTAAAAGATGTAAAATCTTCTATCACCTGGAATAGGGATATGGTTGATATAAAAAATCAAAACAATATTCTTTCGTTTATTAAAGATTGTGTTGAGAATAATCGCATTTTTTGGACTTACCATGTAAATATGAGGATGAAAAGCCGTTCTATTTCTCGTGATCTTATAAAAGTTTCTGTAAACAATTTTGAGATTATTGAATCTTATCCTGAAGATAAATATTTCCCCAGCTATCTTATCTACAGCAGAAATAATGAATTGATATTTCATATAGTAATTGCTGTTGATTTTAAATCGGAGAATATAAGAATAATAACAGCATATTATCCTGATCCCTCTAAATGGGATTTTGAAATGAAAAGGAGAATAAACATATGAATTGCCATGTTTGTGGAACGGAAATGACTCACATGAATACTGACCTTCCTTTTAAAGTCGGCGATAGATCAATTGTCATAATTAAGGAACTCCCTGTTATCCAGTGCAATAACTGTGGTGAGTATCTTATTGAAGATTTGGTTATGGAGCGTGTGGAATCAATATTAGCCATGATTGATATCAGGACAGAGCTTGAAATTGTAAGGTATGCAGCCTGATACAAGAAGTCTTTAGTGTATTATTTTGGCTTAACTTTCTGTCCGGATTATTAGTGGCACACCATATATTTTTTGAAAAATTGTTTTTTGGAGGAATAACATGAAGTTAAAGATGAAATATTTAGTAATGATGTTAGTTGCTGTATCAGCATTATTTTTTACAGCCTGCTCAAATGAGGGAGATTCTGTAGATGGAAAAACTGACACAGTATCCAGGAGTAAAGGAAAGGCAGGTAAATCATCTGATATAATATTCCAGAGCGCAGAACAGACTGGGGGAACTAGTGGCAAAGCTGATTCAACTGCCCTTATCCTGACTTTTGATGGGGATCCAGCAACACTTACAGCTGACAATATTAAAGTAACCGGAGCCACAAAAGGAGTGCTTTCAGGCAGTGGAAGTACACGTTCTCTTTTAATTTCAAAGATTACTGTGGCAAATGGTGCAACAGTTTCTATAGAAATAACAAACCCTCCAGGTTATGAAATAACGGGCTCTCCACAGACTGCGTTAGTGCATAGATCCTTATATATTGGGATGCCATACTTAGGGGGAGTTATTGCCTATATTTATCAGCCAGGGGATTCAGGGTATGTAAAAGGCCGGGTTGGTGGTATTATTGCTGCAGCAAAGGATCAGAGTCATGGCATTATGTGGGCTATGGAAGATTATCAGACAACAGCATTACCAGGAAGTACTAGAACAGGGTTAGGAACAGGTCGCTCAAACACAGATAAAATAATAGCTCAAAATGGCAGGGGTAGTACGTACGCAGCAGGATTAGCCCGAGCTTGTAGAAACGGCGGTTATAGTGACTGGTTTTTGCCTTCTAAGGATGAATTAAATAAACTTTATATTAATAGAGCTGCTATAGGTGGTTTTGCTGATGCTAATTACTGGAGTTCGTCTATGTGTGATGGTAGTAGCGCATGGGATCAGTTTTTCTATGGTGGCTTTCAGAATACCTTTAGCAAGAATACTATTAGCAGGGTCAGAGCTGTACGATATTTTTAGTTTTTTTAATTTCAAAACGAACAACCGGAGTTTTTTATGAAAAAAACATATTTGTATCTTTTTTTATTTATGCTTATGCCTGCAATTCTTGTTGCAGGACCCTATGATGATATGGTTAAGGAGATGACTTCCAGCAAAAATTTTGACAAGGAGGCAACTGTTGCAATACTCCCTCTTGATTATCCTGATAATCCTCCTGTTGGCGAGTTCATCTCTGAAGAATTGACTAAAAGGATGGTCAGATCAGGTATTAAGGTTGTGGAGCGAAGGCAGCTTGATAAGCTTATAAGAGAGATAAGTCTTCAGCAGACAGGTCTTTTTACAGATTCAGGCGCTGCACAGATAGGGAAAGCTGCTGGGGCAAAATATATGGTGCTTGGCTCTATGACCAGCTTTAAAAAGTTTGGCTATGAGAATTACGGATTAAAGGTGTCTGCCCGGTTAGTTGATGTGGCTACATTTAATGTTGTAACAGCTTCAACAGTTGAAGTTGATGCAGATGACAAGGTAAGTGCGTACAGAAACAAGGGGGTGCGCAGGGCTGCCAGGTATCCTGGTTTTCTTGAGTTTTTGGGGGGATTTACCCTTTATAGTGGTGAAATAAAAAATGATAATTTGAAAAGTGATGTTGAGTTTGATCCTGGTTTATTTTTAGGCTTGCGCTACACAACAAAGGATAAAGGTTTTTTTGTACATGGCTATGAATTTAATTATCAATCCTTTGCCTTTAAAGATTCAGATGATTTGAAAATTAAATCTTTTAATTTGAACATTCCTCTCTTTATAAGGATTCCTTTGTGGGTATATATACCTGCATTACCGCAGTTTACTCATATATATTTTGGTTCTTCTTTGGGTCTTGGTGTTTTAAGAGTTCCTTATAACACAGGAGTTAAAGAAGATAAGACAACAGGTTTTGGCCTCAATGCTGAGGCTGTAGGGGGTCTTAAATTTGGAATTACAGAAAATGTTTCTTTTAATGCTGAGTACAGATATAAGCCTGGAGTAGCGAATCCTTTCTGGTATAGCATTGACTCGGAATCTCATAGGATAAGGTTAAGTGACAGCATGGTGATCTTTGCTTTAAGCTTTGCACCCTGATGGGATTGATTATTTACTGGTTTCCTTCAAATTTGCCTGGCGGAGTTTGGTGAGGTAGATGGATTGGCAGCCTATCTCATTTGATAATTCTTCTAGTTTATTTTCTATAATATCAAAATGACTATTTATCTCTTGTTGTTTTAATAAGTCAGGAATTTTTGCTTTCAAAGGTAAAAGATGCTTTGGTTTTATTTTTGTTTTTATTATGCCTTTCACTTGATCTTGTAACCCAGAAATGAAGGCAGGGTTTTTCGGAAATATGTATTTGTCCTGAAAAATCAATTTTATCAAGATGTTTATAATGCGCAATTTTAGGATCATTAGGTTTAAAATGACCCTTGTGTGCAGTTAAAAAATCTAACATTGGTTTGATTGGCCAACTACTCATTTTTTCATATCCTTACTGTAAAATATTTTTGCTTCGGGCTATTTGGTTTATCTGGAATAGTTGGTTTAATAACTCCTTCTGCAAGCAGTGGACTGAGTATTTTTTTTCTAAAATGTTCTCTATCTTTTAAGCCGAGAAAATCTTGAATCTCTTCACGGCTTCTTGGAGTAGTGCAAAAAGCTAATATTTCCTCACGTCTCTCTATGTCTACTTGCGGGGTAGCTTGCGGGGTAGCTTGCGGGGTAGCTTGCGGGGTAGCTTGCCCTATTTCTTGGATAGTTTTTGTATTATCCCGCTGAAAAACTGCTCTTACAAAACCCGAAAATTCGTAGCGCAAAGGTTCAAGTCCTGCATCAGCAAGCAATTTTTGTATGCGGGGAATGCCTGTTCCCATTTTTTCAATATAGTCAATGCGCTGCATCAGGTTGGCAATATTGGGGTTGCGTAATACACTAACCTTGCCAAAGTCTTCAACTCTCAAGCCTTTAGGTAGACCGCCAGGGCTCGTAATCTCTACTCTGTCATCATAAATTTCGACCATTGTATTTGAACCTTTTTCAAAATAATCCCTATGGATTACTGCATTAATTACCGCTTCGCGCAAGGCTTCCCATGGAATTTCTGGGATTTCTTTGCGTGCGGGGCTACCATCGAACTCATAACGCACCTTGAGGCGTTGCTTTAAATAAATCATTGTTTGATCAATATTGTCAATAATATCAAAATTAAAATTTTTACGGTCGAGAATTGTTACTTTATCAACTCCTTTGTACACAGCACAGGTAACACAGGTATGAAAATATTGATAGTCCAGGTTGTGGGCAAAAAAGAGAACTGCTGTGTTGTAGTAGTAGGTCTCGTTGCCATGTACATCGGCAGCGTGCAGGTTTTTGAGTATGCTTGGCGTATTCATTACTCGTGAAATGTCTGCCATGCGCAAGAATTTGTTAAATTTAGCTTCATCAAAATCGGTAGTGGTAAAATCTCGTTTAATTATTTCGTCAAATCGTATCTTGCCTTCGCTTTTAACAAATTCTACAATTTCATTTCTTTTCATTTTTTGGGAGTTGGGGCCTGTTCGATTATAAAAGCCACTTGTGCAACGATATGGTTTGTCTGTGCCTTCGCGAACTTCAATGATGGTAATGTTTTTAAATTCTTTTAGTAGAATTTTGACAGGTGGGTCGCAATTGTCGGCAATATTCTGAATTTGAGACTTCACTTTATTGTTGCTATTGAAGCCCTTTACTACCCCATTGTCGGTAATGCCCAGAAAGATAAAGCCACCCGAAGCGTTGGCAAAGGCAACCATTTCTTTGTCTAGATTTGCTATCTGCTCTTTGAATTCAATACGGTAGCCTTCTCCTTGTGCTAAGATGAGTGCGAATTCCTGTTCTGTCATTCTCCCAGCTCCATTTTTAATTTTTCCAAAAGCTCATCACTCTTTATAAAAGAGTCGTGAAGCATGGATAAGAGTTCTTTACTTGAAGCCGTACTTGCTATTTTCTTCAAGCACTTTTTTAACAAATCTATAGGGCTCTGACCCTCATGTCTTGTCTCGATACACCGACGATGTCAGTACTCGGCAACCGGCAAGAGAATAGCCCTGCGACGAGAAGGAATTATTATTCTGCATGGAACAGGCATGCCTGTTTCGTACGATCTCACATAAGTTGATTAGCCTCTATTAAACTTTATAAATTAATTAATCTTTTTACTTGAAATTCAGAAAAAGAAATTTTTCAATAGGCGGTTTTTAAAACTTTGTTCATAATTATTATTAATACTTATAATTAAAAAAAGTGATGGACAAAATAGAGTGATTAACAGAAATAACATCTTCAATATAAAATTAATAAAAAATTGGATAAACTAAACAGCAATGAGCAATTTTCAATATTCGATAGGGATTGATATTGGTTCAATATGTACAAAAGGCGCGTTTTTTGATGGGGAGAGATTATTCACTGAAGTTATACCCACAGGATGGAATTTGCGGGAATCCGGAGAGAATATCCTTAAAGGCCTGCTTGAAATCAGCGGAATATCAGATAGGGATAAAATCTTAATCACTGCAACTGGATATGGAAGAGATTCAATCCCTTCTGCATCAAAAAAAGTAACAGAGATAACCTGTCATGCAAAAGGTGCGCATTATTTTAATCCTGAAGTCAGAACAGTAATAGATGTAGGAGGCCAGGATAGCAAGGCAATATCTATTGGTGAAAAAGGACAAGTGCTTGAATTTATAATGAATGACAGGTGTGCAGCAGGCACAGGGAGGTTTTTGCAGGTAATGTCCCATGTATTGGGCAAAGAAGTTGATGAGCTTGAGGATCTTGCTCGCGGTGCAAAGCCTGTTACGATCAATAGCATGTGCGCAGTTTTTGCAGAGAGTGAAGTAATAAGCCTCCTTGCACAGGGTATAAGCATAGAATCAATTGCCGCAGGTATTCTTGAATCAACTGCAGGAAAAATTATTCATCTCACAGGTCGCATAAATATTGAGGATCACATTATATTCACTGGCGGTGTTTCGCAGAATTCTATAATTCGCTCTGCACTGGGAACGAAAATCGGAAGGAGTGTATCCACCCATCCGCAGGGACAGTTTGCCGGTGCAGTTGGTGCAGCTCTTATTGGATTTGAAAATTTAAGGTAAAATGAAATGAAATTCGACAAGGCATATTTAACAGCAATAGAGGAGAGGATATTCAGCGAAGGTGTCAGGCAGAAAGAATCCGGCAGAAAAGTTATAGGCATATACTGTGCTTTTACCCCTTCAGAGATTATATCAGCAGCTGGTGCAATACCTGTTTCCTTATGTGCTGGTTCGCAAAAACCTATACAGGAAGCAGAGAAACATCTCCCCCGCAATCTATGTCCGCTCATTAAATCAAGTTATGGATTTGCTCTTACTGATACATGTCCATATTTCCATTATACAGATTATATATTCGCAGATGCCACATGCGATGGCAAAAAAAAGATGTTTGAAATATTAGGAAGGTTGCGTCCTCTTCACACTCTTCAGCTTCCTCAGACTTCTGTAACTGAAGCGAGTTTCCTCTACTGGCTTAATGAGCTAAAAATAGTAAGATCTCTCATGGAAGAAATTACAGGTGAAAGCGTAACTGATGACAAATTGCATGAACAGATCAAGCTCTATAACAGATGTCGTGAGGTAACGCAGGAACTGCTTGAACTTAATACAGGGGAATACCCGCTTATTTATGGCAGGGAGATAGACTTTATTACAGGTGCTGATGGTTTCAACTGCGATATTCCGTCACGAATCCGTGATATTAAAGGCGCAACAGCAATAATAAAGAAGAGAAAAAATGATTCGTCACATATAAATTCAGTTAAGGGTAAGCCAAAAATTTTAATCACCGGATGTCCCACTACCAATAAAAAGCTTCTTAATATAATAGAAGATTCAGGCGGAATTGTTGTTGCTCTGGAAAACTGTGGCGGCATCAAAACAATCGGTCTTCGAGTTGATGAAAGTTCCAATCCTCTTGAAGCCCTTGCTCGCAGATATCTTAGCGTCCCTTGTTCCTGCATGACGCCTAATAAGGCCAGACTAGATTTGATAGGACAGCTTATAAAAGATTACAGGGTAGATGGAGTTGTAGAGCTCGTCTGGCAGGCGTGTCATACATATAATGTGGAAGCATTTAATGTAAGAGAGTATGTAACCTCTGAGCATGAGAAGCCATACATCCAGATTGAAACAGATTACTCTGAAAATGACATCCAGCAGATAAAAGTAAGGATACAGGCTTTTCTGGAATTACTGGGTGGTTGAATATATTATTTAAAATAAAGGAGCTAACAATGTTTAAAAAATTTACACTAGTAATTGCTGTGCTTGTTCTTACAGTTTCACTAACAGCATGTAAAAAAACCAGTAGCAAAGCTGATTTTAAAATCGGTATAGTAACTCCCTCTCTCTCAACAAGTGAAGAGGAGTTCAGGGCAGCGGATGCTCTTAATAAAAAATATCCGGGAATGGTTAAACATGTAATACTTCCTGATAATTTTTCAAAGGAGCAGGAAACAGGTATTACCCAGATTGCAAGTTTTGCTGATGATCAGGACATTAAAGCTGTTGTTATTTCAGCAGGCAATAGCGGCATACTTCCGGCAATACAGAAAGTAAAAGAAAAGAGACCCGAAATGATCTTTATCACTACTCCGATTTGGGATGATCCGGATATGATGTCAAAATATGTAGACCTTGCTCTTGATACAGACTGGGTAAGGCGAGGCGAGTCTATTCCAGAGAAAGCAAAAAAAATGGGTGCAAAAACTTTCATCCACTACTCATTCCCCAGCCATATTGCCAAAGAGGTGATTTCAAAAAGAAAGGATAAGATGAAAGAAACCTGTGCAAAAAATGGACTGAATTTTGTTGAAGTCCTTACACCAGATCCACAGGCTGGAAGCAACAGACAGGCGATGCTTCAGTTTCTTAATGAAGATATACCAAGGCAAGTACAGAAGTATGGAAAGGATACAGCTATTTTTGGAACAAACTGTCCTATGCAGGATGTCATAATAGCTAAGGCGCTGGAGTTAAAATTTATCATGGCTGAACAGTGCTGTCCCACTCCTCTTCAGGGATTTCCTGCAGCAATGGGGCTTGAAATTAAGCCTGACGAATCAATGGATTTTGACAAGATCAATAAAATGATCTCTGAAAAAGCAAAGGCTGCTGGAATGACAGGGAGGCTTTCAACGTGGCCTGTTTCAGTGAGCATTTTTTTAC
Organism: uncultured Leptospirales bacterium; assembly: GCA_964438485.1. GTDB lineage: Bacteria > Spirochaetota > UBA4802 > UBA4802 > UBA5550 > JBBAGC01. The sequence goes on from CAYTLM010000008.1 coordinate 16,913, forward strand.
CGACTTTTGGTTTTGAAGCAGCAAAAGCAGCTGTTGAGAAGAGGGTTGATCTTAAAAATATTGATCAGGTTAAATCACTTGCTAAAGAGATAGCAGGAGTAAACGTAACATTCAACCCAATGAAGCCAGGTATGACTAATTATTATCTGATTATTATTGATTCCATTATTTATTAAGGGTAAAATCAAGCGTTATTACTCACCCGTACTCGCTTGGCGGGTGAGTACTTTTTTTACCATTAAATATTTATAAAAAAACTTATATGAAAAATATTCTTGAAATAACAGGTCTTACAAAAAAATTCAAATCGAATTATGCTCTAAAGGATATTTCTCTATCCATTGGCTCTGGAGAGGTGCTGGGTCTTGTTGGAGCAAATGGCAGCGGAAAGACCACGCTGATGAATATACTCGCAGGGAATCCAATAATTTCTGAAACAGGCGGATTTACAGGTACTATAAAACTTAATGGGAATCTTATATCACCTGCAAGGCCATCTGATTCACTAAAGCTTGGAATTGGGATGGTTTACCAGGAGTTTGCACTTATACCTTCATTTACTGCTGCGGAAAATATAATGTTAGGAAAAGAAAAGCTCCTTCGCCCCGTTTCTTCAATACCGGGTTTGACTTTCCCAATCATCAACAGGGATAAAAATATCAGTTCAGCTGAATTTATTTTAAAAGAGCTTGGTGTATCAGAGATCGATCTCCATGCTCCTGTAACAGAGCTTGATGTAAGTATGCGACAGTTTATTGAATTTGCACGAGTGATAAACAGCAATATACTAAAGCTGCTTATACTTGATGAGCCCACTGCTGTTCTTGGTCGCAATGAAAGTAAAAAACTTATGGATGAAGTAGAGAGATTAGCAAAGAAAGGAATATCTGTAATTTTTATATCACACAGACTTGAAGAGATTTTTTCTTTGTGTCATAGAATTGCCGTGCTTCGCGATGGCGTTCTTGAATCTGTTTTTACAACTTCAAAAACTTCAACAGAAGAAATCGCCCGCTCCATGCTGGGGAGCATACATACTAAGGCAATTAAAACTCATGATTGCAATTCATCTGGCAATAATCCAGATTATTTCAGGATAAAAAGTATGAATGCCAATTCAGGAGGGGAATATATCAGGGACTTTTCTCTCAATGTTGCAAAGGGTGAAATAATCGGAATCACCGGACAAAGCGGTCAGGGGCAGATGCTTTTAGGGAAATCCATAATGGGATTAATTCCTTCTAAAGGCGAGATAATTATTAACAATGAAAAAATACTCCCTGGAGATAGAGTATCGCTTTTTCGTTCAGGTTTTTATTATATTCCTGAAGAGAGGAGAAGAGACGGGCTGTTGCCGGAACATTCTATTGCTGACAATATTGCATTTACAAAGATAAGCACAAAGAGAGCTTTTACCTCAAGCTACGGTCTTATGAACTTTAAAGGGATTCATGAAACAGCTCAAAAATATGTAGCTGATCTGAATATAAAGTGCTCCAGCATAAAACAGAAAGTATGCGAATTAAGTGGAGGCAATCAGCAGAAGGTTATTCTTGCAAGAGCATTGTTAGTTAAACCTGAAATAATGATGATCTTTGAACCAACGCGGGGAGTTGATATTGGAGCAAAAGAGACGATCTTAAATATGCTCCTTGAGATGAACAGAGAGATGCAAACAACTGTAATTATAGTATCAAGCGAACTTGATGAACTTATGCGGGTTTGTGACAGGGTTGCTGTTTTATATGAAGGAAAGTTATTTAGTGTGCTTACACCCGGACTCCCTGAAGAAGAATTTGTCCATGCATTTGCAGGGAAAGCCATATGATAAAAAAATACCTTCCGCCTCTTCCACAGGTTATAATTATTATTTTTATAATAATACTCCTTAGCCTTGCAATTAAAATCAATATTCCTGCTTCTTCATTAGTTAATGATCTTTTTATAAGGCTTATATTAAACTGTGTGCTTGTCATATCTCTGATACCAATGGTAAACAGCGGTGCAGGGCTGAACTTTGGTCTTCCAATAGGTGCTGTTGCCGGGCTCCTGGGAATGGTTATAACAGCCCAGTTTGGTGGAAAAGGTTTATCCGGGTTTATCCTTTCTATTGTTGTATCTGTTCCCTTTGCTGCTATTGCAGGAGAGGCCTATGGGCGCATGCTTAACAGGGTTAAAGGGAGAGAGGAAATTGCTTCTACTTTTGCCGGTTTTTCAATTGTTTCGATCATGTGCCTTTTCTGGGTAGTTGCACCTTTTACTCATCCCCAGATGGTCTGGGTTTTGGGTGGAAGCGGACTTAGAAACACAATAGGGCTACGGGATTTTTGGGAAAAATCACTATATAACCTGATGCAGGTTAAAGCTGGAGATGTAATAATACCTGCTGGATCTTTTCTTTTTATGGGAATTTTAATTCTTATTCTCTATTTCTTTTCAAAGACGCGTACAGGGATGATGATGAACGCTGCAGGTGAAAATGAATCATTTGCCAGGATCAATGGTGTGAATATTGAAAAAATCAGGAAGCTTTCTGTAATTATGTCAACAGTATTTGCTTCTGCTGGTACATGTATTTACGCACAGCAGTATGGCTTTATAGAACTTTATAGTGCTCCGCTCATGACTGCATTTCCTGCAATATCCGCCTTGCTGCTTGGAGGTAGTTCAGGAAAGAGGGTATTTCTTAGACATGCGCTCCTTGGAGTAATCCTTTATCAGTCTCTTTATCTCCTTTCTCTCCCTGTGGCAAATATTCTGCTGGTTCCTGAAATGGCAGAGATAATCAGAATGATTGTAACAAGCTTCATCATACTTTATGCTCTGGCAAAAAAATCTGAAGAACGGGAAGATGCTTGATGATAAAATTTAATCCTGCCCCTTTATTTTTTGCACTTCTCTCAATAATTGCATTTTATTATTCAGATATGAGTGCCCTTTTTGTAGCGAATGAAGTAATAACACGGATAATACGAAACTCTTTTCTTGTGTTTGCACTCATCATTCCTGTAACAGCAGGGATGGGTCTTAACTTCTCTATAATTATCGGGGCAATGGCAGCACAGGCTGGCTGGATATTCATGCTCGATTTGCAGGTTCCTGGGGTAGGGGGGATTGTGGGCGCAGCACTGGCTGGAATAGTAATATCAGTTATCTGCGGTTATATAATTGGGTCATACCTTAATCGTGTTAAGGGACGCGAAATGATTGCAACTATAATAATAGGTATTCTTGGTGCAGGCATATATCAGTTTGTATTTCTTGTGGGATATGGTACATTTATTCCATCACATAACAGTGAAATGCTCTTGTCGCGCGGAGCAGGGATTAGGGATATGGTTGATCTTGCTCCCTACAGGAATATCATAGACAGGCTGTGGCTTTTGAATATTGGAGGAATAGAAATTCCTGTATTTATGCTGATCCTGGTTGCTATTGCAGCACTTATAGTTAAGTTTATACTTGGTACACGCACAGGGCAGAGGTTTCGCGCTGTTGGTGCAGACAGGCATTCTGCTGAATTAGCTGGTATAAATACTGATAAAGTCCGCATACAGGCTATAATAATCTCCACTGTATTTGGATGCATGGGACAGATTATTTTTCTTCAAAACATTGGTATGGTGAATGTTTATACAGCTCACATGAATTCGGATATATTTTCATGTGCTGCATTGCTGGCAGGGGGAGCCACAATCAGGGAAGCAAAGATAAGGCACGCATTTTTAGGAATAATTCTTTTTCATTCTCTTTACATTGTAACACCGCAGGCTGGGCAAAATATTTTTTCAAACGCTGTACTTGGAGAGTATTTCAGAAGTTTTGTTGCATATGGATCAATTGCCATAGCTCTTATCATAAATATCAGGCATGAAAGAAGAAAACAGGTTTATTTCATATAGTAATTGCTGTTGATTTTAAATCTGAGAATATAAGAATAGTAACAGCATATTATCCTGATCTCTCAGACCCCATCTCCAATGTGAAAAAAATTATTAATGAAGTCAAACAGGTTGATCCCATCAATCAAAATCAATACATAATTACTCTGCCCTTTTTATATATAATGCTTTACAAAAACATATTATAAAGAAATTATATTGAATGGAACAGGCATGTCTGTTCCATATTTCTTATATTGCAGGGTGTTTTATATGTTGATAAAAGCAACTGGTATTTTAGGGGGAGTGGGACTTGTCCTTTTGGGCATGGCAATTATGTCTGATGGGCTCCAGTCATTAGCAGGTGACAAAGTAAAAAAACTCCTGGCCCGTTTTACAGGTACACCTATTACCGGAGTTGCTACAGGTGCAGGAATAACAGCCCTTACCTACTCGTCAAGTGCCACAATTTTGGCAACAATTGGTTTTGTCAATGCAGGTCTTTTATCCTTTCCCCAGGCTATAGGTATTATTTTTGGTGCTAACCTTGGAACAATAGCAACAATATGGGTTGTTGCATTTATTGGATTTGAGTTCAGTATAAGTACCTTTACTTTGCCTTTAATTACCCTGGGCGCGCTTATGAAGCTTATACTAAAGGGTAACAAGGGCTTTATAGGCATGGCTCTTGCAGGTTTTGGTCTTCTTTTCCTGGGCGCTAATATGCTTCAGCAAAATTTGAGCAGTTTGGGAGATGCTGTTGAGCTGACAGGATTTGTGTTTTCTTCATGGGGAGATCGTTTTATACTTGTAGGTTTAGGTTTTCTCATGATATTTTTGCTTCAGTCATCTACAGTGGGAATAATAACTACTCTTGCTGCTTTAAGTTCAGGAGCAATAACCACAGAGCAGGCTGCACTTATTGTAATAGGCCTTAATATGGGTAAGGTTTATTATGGAATCCTTGGATATATTGGTGCATCAGTAACAGGAAAACGAACAGCCATGGTGCACATGTTTTTTAATATTGCTACTGGTATAATACTTTTTGCTTTTTCCGGTTTTTTTGTGCCCTATGTAATTGTATTTTGTAATTATATGGGAACATCATCCCCATCAATAATAGTATGCGTTTTCCATACAGTTTTTAATGTTGCTGGAATTATTTTTTGGCTTCCTTTGAATAAATCAATAGCTCGACTTATAGAAAAGCTTTTACCACAAAAGGGTCCTGTTTTAACCCGTTTTCTCGATTATCATCTTGTTGCAGTTCCTCATGTTGCTGTTGAAACAGCGCGTCTTACCATTATTGAGATTGCCCGTGTATTGATCAATGATATAAGGCAGCTGGTTATAGCAGAAAAATCATATAAGGAAATAGTTCAGGATGTGGCAGATGTTGATGCAGCCCTGATTGAAACACGCAGATATTTGTCCAGTGTTGTTTCTTCTCCTGATTCAAGTCAGGTTCATACCCAGCATCTTGATGTTATTCATGCTATGGAGCATCTGTCGCGCCTTGCTGAAGCCTGTCTTGAAATTGAGAATGTAAGAATAACTGCAAAGTTTGATTTTTTACATAAGCTGGCTCTTGATCAGCTGGGGGAGTTTGACGGAGTATTGGAGTGGCTCAATGGAGAAAAGAAGGAAGCCCCTTTGCCAGGCATAGAAAGGGTCTCCACCATGTTTGCAGAAATAAGACGGGAAAGGCGGACTAATATGATCGCTGATATTGCCCAGGGACGGTTGAACCCTGATCAGGGTTTTGAACACCTGGAGGCAATGCGCTGGATAGACAGGATCGCATATCATATCTGGCGAAGTATTTTACATATGAGTCAAAAATAAAAAATGATTTTATTTATTTTATCATTTCATCAATAATTTCTTTAACAGGTTTAATTTCTTTTATAAGAGCGCTTACCTGTCCTGCTCCTGCTGGGACAAGATCAAAATCTGCACTGCTCCATGCCTTGTCTGCATTTTTGAGCTGAAATTCTTTTTTAATATCAAATCCAGGAGAGTTGATCATATCTTTAATTTCTTTAGTCATAATGGCTCGCATCATGAGGTTTTCCACTGGAAGCAGCTCTGTTCCGCCATCTTTGCACTGTACAATAAGTTCCTTCCATTTTTCATGTGCAGTGCTTTCCTGTGAAGCAATCAGCCTTGTGCCAAGCTGCACCCCTGATGCACCTAAGGCAAGCGCAGCCCTGTATCCGCGTGAATCAGCTATCCCCCCTGCAGCAACAACAGGCACATTAACATGATCTGCAATTAAGGGAACAAGAACCATGATTGAAGATTCCGGTCCTGTAGACCTTAATCCTCCTGCTTCAGATCCGGCAGCAACTATGCCATCTGCCCCTG
>CAYTLM010000009.1:0-22131 GCA_964438485.1 uncultured Leptospirales bacterium
GTGTGGTAAGGTGTTTAACCATCCATGTAAGTGAAAATAGAAGAATTATACGGAAGACAAGCGCAAGGGATAGGCCTGAAATCCTTCCTTTTTGTTTCTGTTCTTCAGGCAGCTTGTTTGTTATTATTGAAATAAAAATTATGTTGTCTACACCAAGTATTATTTCAAGAAAAGTCAGGGTGAGCAGCGCAATAATCCATTCCATTCCCATGGCCAAGCCTCGTTAAATGATGAAGATAAATTGTTCTCTGTTTAATTTATAACCAGTAAAAGTCCTTGGCTGAGAAAATCCATTCTTATTTTTGGCTCATTCCAAATTTTTAGGGAAAATAATTTTAAAATTATTAGGCTCTGACCTTTGGTTGGCTCGATATATCAATTTTGTTGGCGTTAGGTACCCGTTGATTCGCTGTACTTCTAGTGGCATAGCTGTATTGAGAATAAGGCTGGAAGAGATTAAAACATTTTAATTCTCTTATTGCTGAACATTCTTTACAAGTTTTTTTATATCTTTTAAAGAAAGCCCTATAAATTGAGCTATTTTTTCAACAGGCATTTTTTCTTTTAACATGGCTTCAGCAGTTTCAAGTTTGTTTTTTAGTATTCCTTCCTGTAATCCTTTTTCAAATCCACGTTTTTTTAATTCCTGAGATAATGTGAGCATCATATCCCTCCTGTTTTCAATGGCCTCTATGATTTTTATTATCTTTTCCTCTACATCTCTTTTCATCGCTGATCGAAGTACTGCAATAAACCTGTTCTTTGTATTGCTGTAATTCCGTGCTTCGTGATCCTTCATTCTTATCAGTTTGTATTTAAAATACATATATGTTTCATCAAGGCAAACAATTTTTATTTCTTTTTCAGGTTCTTTTGTCCATTTTTCAGATTTGTCCCAGACCTCATCTCCCTAACCCTTTCAGACCTCTCCCTCTAACTCCCTCTCCTCAATGAGAGGGAGAATTATGGCATGGATTTTCTGTAAATATTAAATTTTTGATTTCATGAATTTAAAAGGTTAGTATAAAACCTGAAGTTTTATGATTCAAAGCCCTCGCTCGTAGTGGACTACACACAGGATGTGTGTGTTTCGACGCGCAACAGGATGTTGTAAAAAGCGTCGAATGAGGGCGCGGCAAAGCCGGGGTGAGGTCAAAATCAAAGTGGGAGTTTTTCTTTATCTCCTGTATGTTAAAATTAATTTTTACAGGATAACCGTATTTTTTAATAACATCTTCATTAAAAAATTCCAGGGCTTCTACAGGGTAATCCCTTAAAAGATTTTTGATTATTTGATCAGGTGTAAGTGGTGGCATAATTATTCTCCACAAATAGTGTATTAATAGGGATTACCTTTTCGGGAACCTGTAAGTATATACGTTTTTATGCGAAAAGTTTTTGAATTTTTTTTGAGGTTACCTCGATACACCGACTTCGTCGGCACTCGGCAACCATTAAAAATAGGGCTCTGACCCTCTATTTTCACTGTACTTTTGTGGCCCGTAGAACTGTATTGAGAAGCATGCTCTGATCCTCAGTATCATGTCATTCCGGCCGCAGTGTCGGAATCTCCTGACATTCCCGCGAAGGTGGGAATCTCATACAGCAAATTCTATTCATTCAGTGGGCTCTCAGTGGGCTCTGACCCCTCAGACCCCATCTCCCTAACCCTCTTCCCCATGTGGAGAAGAGGGAATTGTGGCATGAATTTTTTGTAAGTATTGGATTTTTGATTTTATGGATCTGAAAGCTTAATATAAAACCTGCAATTTATGTTACAGAGCCCTCTCACTAGGGAGAGGGCACGGCGGAGCCGGGGTGAGGTCTGAAAAAACAAAAAAGCCTCCATTTATATGGAGGCTTTTTTTTATGAGCGGGTGATGGGAATCGAACCCACGCTATCAGCTTGGAAGGCTGAAGTTCTACCATTGAACTACACCCGCGCAACAGGATGTAATAAATAATTGAATAGTATATGAGTCAAGAAAAAATATTATTTTTTCTTAAAAAAGCCTTTTCTCCTTGACAATTATGTCTCTTTAGGTTAAAAGTGGGGAAAAGTGGTGATGTATTCCATATTCAGGGTAAATTTGGTAATAAATTATGTTCATGGGTGAATATTCTCCTGTTCTTGATGAAAAAGGAAGGGTAGCAATTCCTGCCAGGCTCAGAAAGGCATTTGGAGAATCCTCGATTGTTGACAGGCTTGTTTTGACTCACGGCTTTGATAAGTGTGTCATGGCCTTTCGTGAGGATGACTGGAAAGATTTTGTGGAAAAGAAGCTTATGCCCCTGTCGCAATCTGACCCTAAACATAGAATGAGTGTGCGGTTTCTTGTTGGTGGTGCAATTGATTGTGAGCTGGATAAACAGGGGCGTATGGTTATTCCCTCCTATCTTTTGAACTATGCCAATATCAAAAGCGATGTTATTATACTTGGTTTATACAATAAAATAGAAATCTGGTCAAAAGAGATCTATGAAGGTTACAGGCCTAAGGGTGAACTTCTTGATTCCTTTGCAGATGATCTGGGTATTTAAATGAAGCGCACTCCAATGAGACATAATTGGGTAAACACCCGCATTGTAGAAGAGTTCTACAATGAGGGTTATGTTCATAAGCCTATTCTATGGCGCGAAATTGTTGACATGATAGACGGTTCTTTGAAAAAAGGGGAGGGTCTCCTTGTTGATTCTACAATCGGTGAGGGAGGGCATTCAGAAATTCTTCTGAAAGTTTTTCCAGGATTGAAAATAAGGGGATTTGAAAGGGACAGTTCTATTCTTGAAAAATCAAAGCTAAGGCTTTCATCTTACAAAGATCGCGTTGAATTTATAAATGATAATTTTTCTGAAATGGATGAGTATTTTCACGATTCCGAAAAACCTGATTATATCCTTTATGATTTTGGAATTTCATCTTATCATTTTGAAAAAAGCAAAAGGGGTTTCTCCTTTGCAGTAGATGAACCCCTGGACATGAGACTGGACAGCAATGGTGTTACAGCAGCCTATGTTGTAAATAATTATCCTGAAAGGGAACTGGAGCGGATAATTATGGAGTATGGTGAAGAGAACTGGGCAAGAATAATAGCAAAGGTTATAGGCGAGCGCAGAAAAGACGAGCCTGTGGAAACAACCGGGCAGTTGGCTTCCATTGTTCTTGGAGCTATTCCTAAAAGGTTTCATGTGAAGAATATACACCCTGCAACAAGGGTTTTTCAGGCTTTGAGGATTGAGGTTAACAAAGAGCTTGAGGCAATTGAAAAGGGGCTGGAAGCTGGTTTTAATCTGCTTAACACTGGTGGGGTGATTATGGCAATCTCATTTCATTCCCTTGAGGATAGAATAGTAAAAAATTATTTCAGGCGTCTTAAAAAAGGGTGTTTGTGTAAAAATGATCCAGGGCACTGCAATTGCAGATACAGCTCGTTTGCAGATATTCTTACAAGGAAACCGATTTCTCCTGATGGAAATGAAATTTCATGGAACAACAGGTCAAGAAGCGCAAAGTTGAGAGCTGCTGTTAAAACCAGCAATTTACCAGAGGCAAGATGAAGTACTTTCTTATTGTTATAATGATGAGCTTTTTCATTATTACCTATGTGTGGCAAAATATAGAAATAATGAAAATGAAAATGGAGTATAGAAAGCTCATTGATGTTGAAATGGATATTTCTGAGGAAAATGACAGGATAAGGTTTAATCTTGAAAGCCTTAGAAGTTTTAGGAATATGAAAAGTTTCGCAGAACAAAACAGGCTTAAGCAGATAGGCCCTGATGATGTGATAAATATAAATATTGGCACTGGGAATAAAAAAGAAAAAAATGAAGATTAGCGAACTCATTGAGCTTTCAGGAAAATCTGTATATCCTATTCAGGGCTTTGCCTTTGAAGATAGTGATATTTTTTCCATAGAATATGATTCAAGGAAGGCAAAAACAGGTTCGGTTTTTGTTGCTGTTGAGGGTCTTGAAAGCGATGGCCATAAATTTATAAATGATGCTGTTGAAAATGGATGCGCCGCAGTTGTTGTATCTTCAAAAAGGGGTGATGAATTCAGGGGCCTTGCAGGGAAGGGAGTTCTTCTTCTTTTGTCAGATGATACCAGGAAATCCCTTTCCAGGCTTTCCGCTGTTTTTTGCGGCAAACCTTCAGAGAAACTTCATGTAACAGGTGTAACAGGGACAAATGGGAAAACATCAATTACCTATCTTCTTGAATCTGTTTTTGCAGAATGCGGTATAAACAGTGCTGTTATGGGAACCATCAATTACAGATGGGAAGGCCGCCAGGTTGAGGCTTTAAACACCACACCTGAGTCAAGGGAAATCCAGTATATGCTTAAGCAGATGGCAGATGATGGTGTTACTCATGTAATAATGGAGGTCTCATCCCATGCACTTGAGTTGAACAGGGTTGATGATGTGGCTTTTGATAATGTGATTTTTACAAACCTAACAGGTGATCATATAGATTTTCATAAAACTATGGATAAATATTTTGAAGCAAAGAAGAAACTTTTTGATCTTCTTAATGCTTCTCCAAAGCAAAACAAAACAGCTGTTATAAACGCTGATGACAGCTATGGAGAAATTATTATCAGTGATTGCAGTAAAATGAATTTCAAAACAGTTACATTCGGGTTCCTTAAAAATGCTGAAATTCGTGCAATTGATAGCTCTGTTGCAAACAGGATAACAGGCCTTTCCTATGATTTTAATGATTCAGGGATTAAGCGTACTTTAAATTTAAACTTGGCAGGAAAATTTCAGGCCCACAATTCCCTTGCTGCATATGCATCTGCCATTAATTCAGGGCTTGATGCTGAGACTGTTTGTGCCGGTTTGGAAAAACTGGATAGTGTACCTGGAAGGCTTCAGGTGCTTGACCCTGGCAAGGGATTTTTTATTGTAGTCGATTATGCACATACTCCTGATGCGCTGCTTAAGCTTCTTCAGTCTATTTTTGAAATGGAGCATAACAGAATAATTGCAGTGTTTGGATGCGGCGGTGACAGGGACATAACCAAGAGGCCTGTAATGGGTGGGATTGCTGCTGCTAATTCTGATTTTGCAATTGTAACGAGCGACAATCCCAGGACAGAGGATCCGGAAAAAATTATTGAAAGCATTATTGCCGGAATAAAAACAGAAAATTACATGGCGGAATCTGACAGAGAAAAAGCCATTGAAAAGGCTGTGAACATGGCCCAGGTTCATGATATAATTGTTATAGCTGGTAAAGGGCATGAGGATTACCAGATAATTGGCAAATCAAAGCGTCATTTTAATGACAGAGAAATTGCACTTAAATACGCGTACATGAGAGAATTAAATTGAAAGGCTGTTTTAAATCAACTGTTGGAGAAATTGTGAATATAACAGGGGGCACCCTGGTTGCTGGAAGTGCTGATACTGTTATTGAAACTGTTACAACCGACTCCAGGGATCTGGACAGGGATAATCTTTTTATACCTGTTGCTGGTGATAAGTATGACGGACACGATTTTATTGAAGGTCTTATCTATAGTAAAAAAATTATATGCGCTCTTACAGAAAAGGATGGATTTGAAAATGCGGCAGGGGAAAACAGCACAGCCCTTATCAAGTGCAGCAATACCCTTGAGGCCCTGGGTAAAATAGGCAAATTCCATCGGGATTCAATGTCACTCATCATGGTTGGGATAACAGGGACTAATGGCAAAACCACCACAAAGGAACTTGTTTATGCTGTTTTATCTTCAAAGTATAAAACACACAGAAATCATAAAAATTATAATAATGAAATAGGCGTACCCTTTACACTTCTTGATCTTGAGAATAGCCATGAAGCAGCAGTGGTTGAAATGGGGATGAATCACAGGTGTGAAATTGAGCGGCTTTCAAAAATGGTTCAGCCGGATATTGGAATAATTACAAGCATTGGTGCAGGACATCTGGAGTTTCTTGAATCAATTGAAGGTGTAGCTTATGCAAAGGCTGAAATTCTTAAAGGTATGAAAAAGGGTTCCACCCTTATTATGAACAGAGAGACCGAGTGTTTTCATATAGTTTCTGAGCTCTGTGATAACATGGAAATAAAGCTGGTTACATTTGGTATGAATTCTGATGCGGATGTTTTTCCGGAGTCATACAAGCCTGGAATAAACAGCCTGGAAATAATTTACAAAGGCACAACAATTACAGCACCACTTTACGGAAGGCACAATGCCTTTAATGTAATGGCAGCAATTGCCCTTGGTGAAACTTCGGGGATTACCCCTCAGGAGATTGCAGCTGCTTTGTCAGGTTTTGAGAATGTGGGTGGAAGAGGTGAGGTAATTGATAAGGGGTACTTCTTAATTGATGACACGTATAATTCTAATCCGCTTTCATCCCTTTTTGCTATTGATTCAGTGTGTGAGGTTTTTCCTGATAATAAAAAAATTGCAGTTTTTTCTGATATGAAGGAGCTGGGTGAGTCAGCAGCCCTTTATCATGTTAAGATTGGTGAAATTGCTGCTTTAAGGAAATTTGATACAATTGTTCTTTATGGGGAGATGGCCCCTTTTTATCAAAAGGGGGCTTTGCAAACAGGTTTTCCTGAGGATAAAATTTTTATTTTTGAAGATAAAGAGAGAGTTGTCTCTTTTCTAAAAACAATTCTTAAACAGGGAGATGTTGTTCTTGTAAAGGGATCAAGGTCTATGAAAATGGAAGATGTGGTTAAGAGACTTTAAAGCTGAGGTATAGGGATGTTTTATCATTTTATTTTACCCCTGAAAGAGTATGTTTCATATTTCAGGCTTTTTCAGTACATTACATTCAGGTCAGCTTTTGCTGCCCTTACTGCGCTTATACTTGTGCTTATATTTGGGAATATGGTAATAGGCTGGCTAAGAAGATTGAAGCTGGGTGAAGAGATAAGGGATCTTGGTCCTGAAAGCCACAAGGCAAAAGCCGGTACTCCAACAATGGGTGGGGTTATTATTCTTGGAGCTGTTATTATTTCAATTTTTTTATGGGGAAATTTTAGCAATCATTACCTTGTACTTCTTCTTGTTGCTACAATAATGCTTGGGGTTCTTGGCTTCATAGATGATTACATTAAAACTGTGCTTAAAAGGAAGGACGGGGTTAATCCCAGGGGCAAGCTGTTTTTTCAGATTGCCATAGCTGCAGGCGTTGTTTTTGCAATATATTTCTTTCCTTCAAACGACAAGCAGGTTTCAACGCTTTTTATCCCTTTTGTGAATGAAGCGCTTTTTGACATGGGTTCAATCTGGATATTATTTGCGATTATTGTAATTGTAGGGAGTTCCAATGCTGTTAATCTTACTGATGGTCTTGATGGACTTGCCACAGGCACTGTAGGGATAGTTGCAGTAACTTTTTCTATTATGACATATATTTCAGGAAATATTATAATAGCTGATTATCTTGGCATACCCTATATTCCACACAGTGCTGAGCTTACTGTTTTTTTAACATCACTGGTTGGTGCTCTTATAGGCTTTCTCTGGTTTAACAGCAATCCTGCAACAGTGTTCATGGGTGATACTGGTTCACTTGCACTTGGAGGTATTGTGGGGATTGTAGCTGTTATGACTAAAAAGGAAATTTTTCTTTTTATTGTAGGCGGAGTTTTTGTTATAGAAGCACTTTCTGTAATTATTCAGGTTGTGTCTTTTAAGGCGCGGGGGAAAAGGGTTTTTAAAATGGCTCCTATTCATCATCATTTTGAATTGTCAGGATGGCCGGAACAGAAGGTTGTTGTAAGGATGTGGATTCTTGGAATTATATTGGCAATTTTTGGCCTTGTTTCTCTGAAGATTTTATAAAAAAGGAAAGGTTTTTAATGGGCATCAATTTTAAAAAAGCTCTTGTAGTTGGATTGGGGTACAGAACCGGTCTTGCTGCTGCAAATTTTCTATCAGCCAGGGGAGTTGATGTTACTGTGTCTGATGCAAAGAGCAGGGAAGAGCTGAGCGATGTTATTGAAAAGCTTAATTCTGGTGTTAAGGTTATTGCAGGACCCCAGGTTCCGGAAATTCTGGATCAGGGCTTTGACATAGTGGTTTTAAGCCCAGGTGTGCCTGTTGCAATTCCACTGGTACAGGAGGCCTTAAAAAAAGGCATAGCAGTAATATCGGAAATTGAACTTGCCTACAGGAATATGAAGGGGCATATTATTGCAATTACCGGAACTGATGGTAAAACAACTACAACTGAATTGACTGGCCATATATTTAGGGAGCTGGGATTTAAAACTTTTCTGGGAGGGAATATAGGTATACCTCTCATTTCCCTTGCTGAAAAAACAGATGATGATTCAGTTACAATTGTTGAGCTTTCATCTTTCCAGCTTGAAACTATTGATACTTTTAAGCCCCATGTTTCTGCAATACTCAATGTTACACCTGATCACCTGGATAGATATGAAAGTATTACATCATACTTTGAAGCGAAAAAAAGAATATTCATGAATTATGGTAAGGATGAATATTTTATTTATAATAGAGAAAGCGATATTCTTTTGTCACAGGCAGATGGTTTTCCAAAAAAGAGTTTTTGCTTTTCATCATCGTCATTAGGCACATCCTGTGGTTCCTATATAAAGGATGGAATGATATATCTTAACATTGATAACAGCCCTGTTCCTGTAATTGAAGAAAATAAAATGCAGATTTTAGGAATCCATAATATGGAAAACACCATGGCTGCACTTCTCATGACTGTGTTTCTTTTTAAAAAAATTGGCATTACTCCTGATTTGGCTGCAATTGCTGAAGCCTGTTATTCCTTTAAAGGGCTTGAGCATAGAATGGAAATTGCAGGTGAATTTCAGGACAGGATATTTATAAATGATTCAAAGGCAACAACCATAGGTGCAGTGGAAATGGCTGTTAAAAGCATTAAAAACAATGGTGTTTTAATTCTTGGAGGCCGTACAAAGGGCGATGATTATTCCAGGCTTAAAAGTGTTGTCAATGATAAGGTAAGAGCTCTTGTGCTTATTGGAGAATCCAGCGATGAATTTGAAAAAATATTTTATGGATTTAATACTGTAAAAGCAGAAGATCTTGATGATGCAGTTGTTAAAGCTATGGCTTTTTCGCAAAAAGGGGATATGATACTTTTGTCTCCTGCATGCGCTTCCTTTGATATGTATAAAAGCTATGAAGAAAGGGGAAGTGTTTTTAAAAAGGCAGTAAAAAAATTAATTGATGGGGAACTCTCTTGGATCTGAAAACAGTCATAGACACAAGAAGACGGGGCGAACCGGATCTGATCCTTTTTGTCACTGTTTTTGTTCTTGCTGGCATTGGTGTTGCAACCTGCTACAGTGCAAGTGCGGTCTATGCATATAAAACTTTTGGGGATTCCTTTTATTTTTTGAAAAAGCAGATGCTATGGTTTGTTGCAGGTTTTGCTGCGCTTCTTTTTTTCCAGGCAATAGATTATAGAAATTATATAAAGCATACAAAAATTATGCTTCTGGTTTCAATTGTTCTTCTTGTAGTTGTTCTTATTCCAGGAGTAGGGCATAGTGTAAAAGGCTCATCAAGATGGCTTGGCTTTTCTTTTTTGAGTATGCAGCCTTCGGAGTTTGTTAAAATATGTGTTGTTATATATCTTGTTAAAATTTTTTCATCTGAAACAAAGGAGAACCATCTGGTTCAACTGCTTATTCCAATGATAATAATTGCTTTAATGTTTATTCTTGTAATGCTTCAGCCCGATTTTGGGACAGCAATGGATCTTCTGGTAGTTTCAATATTTATTCTTTTTGCTTCCGGGTTTCCTTTGTTCTATATGTTCTTTCTCTTTTTAACAAGTATTCCCATGTTCTATCTGCTTATTTATCAGGTTTCATACAGAAGGGAAAGAATTATGGCCTTTATAGATCCATGGTACGACAGATATGGAATAGGTTATCATATTATTCAGTCTTTTACAGCTTTTAAAAAGGGAGGTCTTTTGGGAGTGGGACTTGGTTTTGGCACTCAAAAACTTGCGCGCTTACCTGAACCTCATACTGATTTTGTCTATGCTGTTATTGCGGAAGAGGCGGGATTGATCGGAACAGTTCTTATTGCAATTATTTTTTGTTTCTTTTTTTACAGGGGTGTGCGCATAGCAGTGGGCGCTCCTGATGATTTTGGTAAATTGCTTGCACTGGGTTTGAGCCTTCTTATTGTGGTTCAGGCTTTTATGAATATAGGGGTTGTAACAGGTTCGCTCCCTACAACCGGTATCCCCTTACCTTTTATAAGCTATGGCGGATCGTCACTTCTTACCTGCATGATAGCATCTGGTATCCTTTTGAATATTTCAAGATACAGGGATGCTGCTTTTAGGGAAGTTCAAATTGAAGAGGTCTGGAATAATGAGTAAAAATATACTAATAGTGGGTGGGGGCACTGGCGGGCACATAAATCCTGGAATAGCCTTATATGAAAAGTTCGGGGAGGAAGATGTGTTAAGGCCTTTTTTCCTTACAGGTAAAAATGATCTTCGTTTTGCCTCTATTGCAGATGTTGACCAGGACACTCTGTTTACATATAGCGCTCCTGCTCTTACTAAAAATTTTTTAAAGTTTCCTTTTTTTGTGCTGAAGTTTATTGGTTCAATTTTAAAGGCTTTGAGAATTATAAGGAAGCTGAATATAGAGGGTTTGGTTGGAATGGGGGGTTATGCATCTGCTCCTGCTTTAATAGCAGCAAAAATAAGGAAAGTCCCAATTTTTTTATGTGAGCAGAATACTGTGCCAGGCAGGGTAACTATAGTTTTTGAAAAACATTGTGAACTGGTTTTTGGAACTTTTGAGGAATCTGTTGCATATCTAAAGTTTAAGGATAAATTCATTCGTTGCGGTAATCCTATAAGGAATAATGTTCTTTTGAGTGTTCCCAAAAATGAGGCAAAAAAAGCTTTTAATTTAGGCCATTGCGAAAAAATTATACTTGTTATAGGTGGAAGCCAGGGCGCTCTCAAGCTGAATGAGCTGGTATTCGGATTAAAGAAACAGTATCCTGGTGACTTTAAAAATATTGGAATAATATGGAGTACAGGGGATTTCTCATTTGATAAGTACAGGGAGAGAATACAAAATGAAATTGAAGCAGGTTCAATTTTCCTCTCACCCTATATTAAAAAGGTAGGAAAGGCATATAATGCCTGTGATGTGGCCTTATCAAGATCAGGTTCAGGAGTTATGATGGAGCTTGCAGCAGCAGGTGTGCCTTCTGTTTTAATCCCATATCCCTTTGCAGCAATGGATCATCAAAATAAAAATGCAGATTCTTTTGTGAAAGCAGGTGCAGCTGTGAAAATAATGAATGAAGATGCTGTTCCTGAAAAAGTGGCACCTGCTCTTTTTGATCTGCTTAATTCTTCCAAAAAACTTAAGCTTATGTCAGAGAATGCACACAAAATTGCCATGCCTGATTCAGCAGATATAATTGCTTCAAAGATTAATGAAATTTTAAAAAGCAGGAGTTGCTGAGTTGTTTAGACATTCTAAAAAAATGCATTTCATAGGGATTGGCGGCATAGGCATGAGCGGAATTGCCGAGATTCTTGTTAATCTGGGATACGAGGTTTCCGGGTCTGATCTTAAAGATTCGGAGCAGACTAAAAGGCTGGAGTCAATGGGTGTAAAGGTGTGCATTGGCCACTTCCCTTCAAACATCCAGAATTATCATGTTGTGATTACATCAAGTGCAATAGACCATACTAACCCTGAAATTATAGAAGCGCAGAAAAGAAAAATACCAATTATACATAGATCGGAAATGCTGGCTGAGCTTGTACGTCTTAAACATGGAATAGGTATAGCTGGTACACATGGTAAAACCACCACCTCTTCCATGCTTGCTTCAGTGCTTAATGATGCGGGTATAAATCCAACTGCAATAATCGGAGGAAAGGTTCTTAACTTTGGATCAAACGCCCGTGCAGGTGAGGGCAAGTATATTGTTTTTGAAGCAGATGAATCAGATGGTACTTTTTTAAATCTTCTTCCAAGCATTGGGATTGTAACCAATATTGATGCAGATCACCTTGATTATTACAAATATTTTGAAGGGCTAAAGGATGCTTTTCTTTCCTATATAAATCATATTCCATTTTACGGCTATTCTGTTCTTTGCATTGATGATACTGTTATACGGGAAATGCTTTCCAAAATTGAAAGGCCCTATTATACCTATGGCTTTAGTGAAGATGCTGATTTTACTGCCTATGATGTTAAAAGGGATAATGGCTTCACCTGTTTTTCATGCAGCTATAAAGGTAACAAGGTGGGGGATTTTCGGTTGTCTCTTCTTGGAAATCATAATGTGAGCAATGCCCTTGCTGTAATTGCAGTTGCACTTGAGCTTGGAGTTTCCTATGAGGCTTTGCGCAATGGACTGGAGAATTTCAGGGGCGTTGGCAGGCGTCTGGAAAAGATAGGGGAGAAAAAGGGAATCTGTTTTTATGATGATTATGGCCATCATCCTACTGAAATAAAAGCTACTCTGGCAGCGTTAAAAAATCTTAACCGGAGAATTGTGGTGATATTTCAGCCACACCGGTATTCCAGAACCAGGCTTTTGGCAGAGGAGTTTGGACAGTCTTTTGTTAATGCTGATGAGGTATTTTTTACAGAGATATATCCTGCTGGTGAGGAGCCTGTTACAGGGGTATCATCTGACCTGATTAATAAAGCCATGATAAAGCACGAAGGAAGAGAGGCTGTAATTATAGAAAAATTTGAAGATATTCCATTTGCAGTCAAGCCGCATTTGCAACAGGGGGATATTGTTTTAACCCTTGGAGCAGGGGACGTTTACAAGGCCTGCCAGATGATTATTGATAGCTTATAGCAGGTTTATATGCAAAGGATATTGATATTATTTTTTCTTTTTTTAACAACAGCGCTTTATAGTGAAGATCTTATTACTGTTGCCAGGGTGGAGATACGCGGACTTGTGAACCTTGACAGATTTGATATAATGAAAGATGTGCGAAGCGGTGTTAAGGATAAGCAGATTATTATTGATGTTGCATCCCTAAAAAGGGAGCTTGATAAAAATATTTTAATAAAGGATTACAGGCTTACAGGAGAGCAGGATTCGTTAATAATAACTGTTGTTGAAAAGTATCCGGTTTTTAACCTGGTTCTGATCGATGAAAAACAAAGCGTTCCCTATCTTGTTGACAGGGGAATAAATATTCTTGATTCAAAGCGTTTTTTTAAAACAGATATGCCGATAATAATAGCAGAGAGGGCGCTTTTTGAAGCTGGTGCTGGGAAAAATATAACTGCAGGATTGATAAGCAGGCTTATGAACGTTAAAAAAGAAAGGCCCCTTCTTCTGGGTGAACTTGCTGAGATTTCCATTTATTCAGCAGAGAGGATTTATGTTACAATGAAAAACAGAAGAACTTTATTTGTGCTGGAGAACGATTATTCCGGATTTTTAAAGCTGGAAAAGACAGTGGCTTTTCTTGATAATAGGGGTAGTTATCCCCAGAGCATTGATTTGCGGGATAAGACAGTTTTGGTCAGGTAAAAAAGGGGTTTATGTATGGAAGAGATTATTGTTGGTGTGGACATTGGAACAACAAAAACCTGCGCGGTTATTGGATATTTAAATGAAAATAATCAGGTGGAAGTTGCTGGTGTGGGCACAGCGCCTTCAAGAGGACTTAAAAATGGAATAATAGTCAATATAGATAATACTGCTGCTGCTATAGTAAAAGCTGTTGAGGATGCTGAACTTATGGCCGGATATGATGTAAGTTCAGTTTTTGTCGGAATAAGTGGTCAGCATGTAAAGGGTGAGAACTCCAAGGGTGTTGTTGCCATAGCTAACAGAAACAGGACCATAACATCCCTTGAAGTGAAGCGCGTAATTGAAGCAGCCCAGGCAATAGTAATTCCGGTTGATAGGGAAATACTCCATGTTCTTTCAAAGGAGTTTGCTGTAGATGATCAGACAGGGATAAAGGATCCTGTTGGCATGAGCGGAGTAAGGCTTGAAGCAGAGGTACATATAATTACTGCTGCAACAACAAGTATCCAGAATATGATAAAGTCAGTTGGGAAAGCCGGGTTCCAGCACAGGGATGTGGTTTTTAATCCCCTTGCTTCAGCTGATGCAGTAATTGCCAGGGATGAAAGAGAGCTGGGTGTTGCCATTGTTGATATTGGAGGAGGCACAACAGACATTGTTGTGTTTATGGAAGGCGGTGTTGCCTATTCTGGTGTCCTTCCTGTAGGAAGTATTCATATAACAAATGATATATCCATAGGCTTGCGTACATCAATAGAATCTGCGGAAATGATAAAGAAAAAATATGGATGCGCTGATTTGAGTCTGGTTGATCCTTCTGAAATGGTTGAAGTTCCTTCTGTTGGAGGCCGTGCTCCCCGGAGGCTTTTCAGGCAGGAGCTGACACAGATTATTCAGCCCAGGGTTAGTGAGATTATGGAGATGATAGATCTTGAGCTGGTTAAGAGTGGCAAAAAAGATATGCTTGCTGCTGGTGTAGTTTTAACAGGCGGCGGTGCAATGATTGATGGATGTGTTGAGGCAGCAGAAAGGGTTTTTAACATGCCAGTGCGTATTGGTATGCCTGGTGAAATAGTGGGGCTAAAGGATGTGGTGTCAACACCTCAGTATGCTAATGGGGTGGGGCTTCTTAAATATGGTATTAAGATGAACAGATTTCGGGGGCAGGGAAAGTTTAACAAGGGTAAAACCGGTTTTGTAGATAAGATTAAAAAGCTTTTTGAGGATTATTTATAATTTTTTTATGCAAATGGGTAATACTGATAAAAGTGGTTTGACAGATTAGATTAATTATTTTTAATATAAATAATTAATTAGTTATTATTTATATTTATTTCATTTAATTAATTTAATTTCTAATGAGACATAATAAAAGTAAATTTAAGCATACTTCGATGGGAGGGTATATGTTCAAATTAGAAGAAGAAAAGCCTATGACAACGATTATTAAGGTTATTGGTGTTGGGGGAGCTGGTACCAATGCTGTTAACCGTATGATCGCCACCGGTATGGAAGGAGTTGAATTTATTGTGGCTAATACTGATGCTCAGCAATTGAGGGAAAGTCTTGCTACAGAAAGAATTCAGTTAGGTACAAAGCTGACACGGGGACTTGGTGCCGGAGCCAATCCTGAAATAGGACGTGAAGCAGCTAATGAAGACAGAGACAAGATTCAAAAGATCCTCAAAGGTGCGGATATGGTCTTTATCACCTCTGGTATGGGCGGTGGTACTGGCACAGGCGCTGCACCAGTTGTTGCTGAAATTGCAAAAGAGGCTGGAGCTCTTGTTGTTGGTGTTGTTACAAAGCCTTTTAAAGTAGAGGGAAAGCGCAGAATGAACCAGGCTGAAGAAGGCATAAAAAATATGAAGGAGAAGGTGGATACTCTTATCACTATTCCCAATGATCTTTTGCTAAAGATCATTGATCGAAAAACTCCTATTGAAGATGCCTTTAAGCTTGCAGATGATATACTCAGGCAGGGAGTCCAGGGGATTGCTGATCTTATTATGGTAACAGGCCTTGTCAATGTGGACTTTGCAGATGTGCGAACAGTTATGAAAGAAACAGGAGATGCCCTCATGGGTGTTGGAATAGGCACTGGTGAGAACAAGGCACTTGAGGCTACACAAATGGCTATAAACTCTCCTCTTCTTGAGGAAACAAGCATAGAAGGGGCAAAGGCTGTTTTAATCAATATTGCCGGAGGCCACGACCTGTCTCTTCACGAGGTTAATGAGGTTACAAATGAAATTACAAGACAGGTGGATCCTGAGGCTAACATTATTTTTGGAACAACCGTTGATTCAGCACTTAGCGAAAAAGTGAGAATCACTGTAATAGCAACAGGCTTTGATAGAAAAAAGAATATGCTTTCAGTAAACAACGTTAAAACCACATCTGCAACAGGCGGAAGCGGTGCTGCACTTACGCTTATTGAAGGGAAGCAGGATGGCCAGAAATCTAAAACTGCAGCATCATCCAGAACTTTTTCCCTTGATTATGAAAGGAGAAGCAATAAAAAAGATTATTCAAATGAGGATCTGGATATTCCGGCTTTTTTAAGAAGAATGAGCGAGTAATTTAAAAAAGTACTATCCCATCAGGGGCAGGCGATTTTAGCCTGCCCTGAATTTTTACTGGTTAAAAGAAAATTCTACACGTCTATCCATATTATACAACTTCCCTTTTTGGGCTGGATTGCTGTGGCCTTTGTTTTCAATGGCTAATCTGGATTTGTCAATACCCATTGATGTTATAAACTCATGCACAGCTTTGGCTCTGTTTAAGCTTACTGCATAATTTGCTTTGTAGCTCCCCTGCTTGTCTGCATGGCCGGTAATTGTCAGATTAATATCGGGATTTTGGATCATTTTAAGTACAATACTGTACAGATAGGGGTAGTAGGAAGTTTCAATTTTTGATGAGTTGAATTTAAAATAAACGTTCATAAGATGAAAGTCTTCATTGTCTATTAATTCATCTGGAGGTTCTTTTGCAGATGAAACTTCTTTGTTAAAAAAAAGAAAAATATCAAATCCTCCTGATCCGCCTTTTCTGTTGGAACAGATCATGGAAAAATCAGTTCCTTCTATCAGGTAAAGATCATCATGTTGGGAGTTTATTGCTGCACCAGCATTTACAGGGTTAGTGAATTTGCCCTTTTCCAGGTCAGTATAATAGATGTCCCATCCACCATATCCGCCTTTACGCATGGAGGAAAAAAAGTACCGTTCTTTTGCAGATATGTATGATGGAATAAATGCTATTTCAAAATTTCCCGAATTAATAGTTTCAGGAAGCTCTCTGACATTTACTATTCCTTTTTTTGTAATGTCTGCCATAAATATTTTAGAACGGCCAATATTCATGTAGGGCCATCTGGTAAAAAAGAATTTTTTTCCATCTCTGCTTATTGACGGGGATCTTTCATTCCATGTTGTATTTATTTCTTTATTAAGAAGCTGCGGTTTGCTCCACTTGCCATCAAATTTTCGGGAAATATAAAGGTCAAAGGTAATGCGTACTTTTCCGTCAGATGTTACAGGAGGAGCGTACCCACCGGGTCTGTCAGAGGCAAAAATAATAGTATTGCCATCTGCAGAGATAAAGGGTGTTTCATCATTGTAAACTGAATTAAGCTCATCAACAGGTATGGGAGCACTCCATGATCCTGCAATGTTCTTTGATATATATATGTTGTGGGATCTGTTTTCAGGAGTTTTGGCACTAAAAACAAGTGTTTTTGAATCAGCGGTTATTGAAGGTGAAAATTCATCTCCCCTGGTATTTATAGGATGTCCTGCAGCTGAAAATGGGTCAGGTGTTTTTATATTGGAAAAAAGTGCAACAGTGGAAAGTATTATTAAAATAAAAAATACAAATCTTTTATTTTCAATTGTCATGAGGACTACCTCTGCGCTTGTTTGTGTTATATTTATACACGGTTTTTTTAATGTAAAGCAAAATTATATAAATGCAAGTGTAATAATTTTGTTGAATTTTTTATGAAAAGGGATTTTTCTGTTGAAAAATCAAAGAATTGTTATTTTTTAAAATATATATAGTGGGGTGTGCAAATGGATTTGAATTTTAAAAAAGTTGAAAATGTAATAATAATCTATTTCAGAGGAAGACTGGATGTTCATCATTCTTTGGATATTGAAGACGAGCTAAACAGGCTTATTTCTATGGAGCCGGTAAATCATTTTATTATAAACATGAAGGATGTTGAATATGTCAGCAGCTCAGGACTAAGGGTAATTGTTATGAGCATGAAAGCTCTTAAAAGGAAGAACAGAATGATGCTTATTTGCTGTATCAATGGAGCTGTGCAAAAGGTTTTTGAAATAGTTCAGCTTACAGATCTTTTGCAAATATATGAGTCAGAAGAAGAAGCTTTGGAATATATCAGTACTCTTTAAAAGTATTTTAAATTTATAATCAATGCTGGAGGGTTGTGATGGGTGAAAGCAAATATATTTACAGATGCAGCAAGTGTGGCAGAACTGAAGAAATAGAAAGTAAGCCTGAAATTCCTTTCTGCTGTGAGAAAATTATGGTAAAGGATCCGCTTGAACAATGTACAACAACGGATCATCCTGAGATGGTTAGAAATTATGATGCAGGAGAGCCCTGTGATGATAACAGGGGTAAGGAAAATCTGGGAAAATAAAATAGGCTCTTATATTTAAAAATTGAAGAGGTGTTTTCTATGAAAGCAAGCGTAGATCAGGATCTTTGTATTGGATGTGAGTTATGCGTTGAGATATGCCCTGAAGTATTTAAAATGGAAGATGGTGTTGCTGTTGCCTATGCTAATCCGGTTCCTGCAGAGAGTGAAAATGATGCAAAGCAGGCTGCAGAGGAGTGTCCTGTTAGCTGCATAAGTATTGAATAAAATTATTTTTTATAGGGAATTTCCATTATAGCCTTTGCTGCTATAATGGAAAAATTTTAATCAATAGAGGCTGCCCATGTTTGTTTATACAAGGCAGCCTCTATTTTAATTTAAGCTTTTTCTTTTTTGAAATATGACAGCCATATTCCACGAACCAGAAACAGGAGCAGAGCCAGGGCGCCTGCAAAGAAAATTATATCAGGCACCATTCTCATCCATGAGAAAAATCTTATAAACTCACCAGATGCAATTCCCGGGCTTCGGGCATACCACATCCCGTATTTAACAGCATAGTAGAACTGATAAAATCCCACTGGCAGAAGGCTGAAAACTGTCATTGCCATTAGACCGCCATTAAGACCCCAGAAGCTGATTTTTAAAAGAAAATCAGACCATGCTGCTTTTTTAAAAATATTGCGGACGCTGAAAAGCATAAGTGCAATTGCAAGAAGTCCGTAAACTCCAAAAAGAGCTGTATGTGAATGTATGGGAGTTGTGTTTATCCCTTGAATATAATAGAGTATAATTGGAGGGTTTATCATGAAGCCAAAGACTCCAGCTCCAACCAGGTTCCAGAAAGCTACAGCTATGAAAAAGTAAATCGGCCATTTGTATGGATAGTCCTGACCGGATTTTTTTAGCAGCCTCATGTTGCTTGCAGCTTCAAATCCAAGCAGAGTAAGAGGCACAACCTCCAGTGCTGAAAAAACCGCACCTATGGCAATAAGCGGTGTAGGTGTTCCGCTCCAGTAAAGGTGATGGAAGGTACCCAGCACTCCACTTCCCAGATATAGAAAAACGATAAGGTAAACTGTAATTTCTGCAATCCTTTCTCCAACAGCTTTTATTCTTGTTAGTATGAATGCAAGAATCACAGTGGCAAAAACTTCAAAAAACCCTTCTACCCAAAGATGAACAACCCACCATCTCCAGTATTCAGCATCAGAGAGATGGCTCCCTTTCCCATACATTAGACCAGCCATGTAAAAAAGCGGTATTGCTATGGAGCTGTATAAAAGCAGATGGGTAAGCCCGCCTCTGTCCTTTTCTTCTCTTAGTGCAGGGAGAATGGCCCTTAATACAAGTACAAGCCATATAATCATTCCTGCTATAAGCAGTAGCTGCCAAAGCCTTCCAAGTTCAATGTATTCGTATCCCTGGTGTCCCAGAAGGTAGGCAAGGTTATCCATGTATCCGTTTATAGATAGCCATGTTCCTGCAAGTGTACCTGCAATAACAACTGCAATAGCTCCAAAGAGAATAAGAACCAGTTTCCCCTGATGCCTGGGTTCACGTCCAACAAAAGGCCCTATAAACAGCCCTGCAGCAAGGAAGCATGTGGCAATCCAGAATATGGCAAGCTGAAGATGCCATGTGCGCAGAAGTGCATAGGGAAGAATTTTTGCAATAGGAAGTCCAAAAAAGTTAAGACCCTCTACTGTGTAGTGGGCAGTTAATGAGCCGGCTCCTATTTGTGCTGCAAAAAGAAGGATTGCAACAAGAAAATAAGGGAGCAAGGCAATCTGGCTTGCTGTAGGAGCAGGCTCTTCTAGTTCCAATATTGGATCTACTTCATAATCATCACTTGCTATATATCTGTTGTAGAAATAAAGAACCATTCCTATTGCCAGTATTAAAAGGATAACACTCAATATAGACCAGATTATTAACTCAGCCGGAGGTTCATTGCCTACAAGCTTGTCAAAGGGCCAGTTGGTAGTATAGGTTATTTCTTTATCAGGGCGGTTAGTTCCTGCTGACCAGGCTAACCATGAAAAAAAAGCAGATATAATTCTTCCCTCTTCATCACTTCGCACTATGCCTGGCTGTAGACCCATTCGGTCATTTCCATTTTTAAAAAGGGCAGTGTAATATGAGGTAAGAGCCTTGTGAGCCTCGCTTTGATTATTTGTATAGATGAGATTTTCATCCGGTTGAAAACGGTTGGTTTTAATCATTTCAGTAATGGCAGCTGTTAGTTCTGCTTTTTTCCCGGGTTTGAGCAAATCAAAATCTTCCTGCTGGAATGATTGGGCTGCATCAACATCCAGTCCATTAATTCTTGCAGCTATAAAAAGCCCCATTCTGTGCAAATAGTCAGCAGACCAGTCAGGTGCAAGGTATGAACCGTGACCCCATATTGAACCAATATGCTGGCCGCCTCTGCTGAAGTAGTAGTTTTGACCATTCATGATATCTTCGCCTGTAAAGAGAACTTCTCCCTCTTCACTTTGTACTGTTAATGGAATTGGCGGTTTGTCCCTGTGGATCATGTAGCCACCAAAAATCAGTACACCAAAACAAAGGCCAAGAAAGAAGAGCATAATAGCCCTTAGCTTTTTGTTTTTCATCCTAATCTCCTTTTTTATAATGTTTTAAGAAAGTTTTGTAACCAGGAACCTGGCATTATTTTAGTCTCATTATAAACATAATGAGGTGTTTTTGCAGAACTTTCAACATAGGATCAGCATAAACCCTTATTTTTTTATCTTTGTAGAAAGTATTAAATGATTTAATAAAAATACAGAGATGTTTGATGAAAAAAATGATCCAGGTCAATAGAATAAAAAAAATCAAAGTAAAAGGATAAATTAGTTTTTTTGAAAGTAGTGAATAAAAAAATATTTTTTTTGCTTTATTAATTCTGTGCCTGTTTATAGATTAGTTTTTGGATGAAAATAATGTGGCAAATGATTTTTTTAAATAAAATAAAGGTTTTTTCATTATTGCTTTTATCTTTTATGTTATTTGCTGAGCATGGTATTGCTGAAGCACCAGAGGGGCTTGATAATTATTGTGCTATAAGAGAGATGCATATTAAATGGGAAATGGGGCTTTGGGGGAGCAAATCCTATTATGAAAAACAGCTGCGTAAACTTTTGATCAACATGCTTGACAGGGATATTAGAACCGATTTTGATTATATCCCGAATATAAACAGGATAATTGTTTCAAAAAAATTATTGCCTGATACTTATTTTGGTAAATGGCTTTATATCTATGGAGATATTGAGCCCGATAGCCTTAAAGGTATTATGGATTTGGGAAAACATTATATCCGTGAGATTGAAACAAGAAAATATCTTTTTGCTGTTTCAGGGAAGATAAAAAAATTCAGACTTGAAGATTCCCAAAGGGGAAGAATTTTACACCTTCATCTTTATTCAGTAAAGCTGATTCCCCATGTAAATAAAAATTAATAACAAGAAGGATCTATATGTGTGGTATTGTAGGTTATGTAGGACAAAAAAAGGCTGTTGATGTTGTACTCAATTCGTTAAAGAGGCTGGAGTATAGAGGTTATGATTCTTCAGGCATTGCGCTTCTCTGTGAAGATTCAATTTATGTAGAAAAAAAGAGCGGTAAAATTTCCATGCTTGAATCTGCCATAGATTATAAAAAATTGGCTGATTGCAAAATAGGTATGGGACATACGCGATGGGCCACACACGGAGAGCCATCTGACATAAACTCTCATCCTCATACTGATTGCACAGGGGATATTGTCTTAATACACAATGGTATAATAGAAAATTATAAGGATTTGAAACAGGTACTCATAGGCAGAGGCCATGTTTTTAAAAGCGAGACTGATACTGAGGTGGTTGTTCATCTTATTGAGCATTATCATAAAGAATTGCCACTTATTGATGCATTGGCAAAAGCGCTCAGGCATGTTGAAGG
>CAYTLM010000010.1:0-21885 GCA_964438485.1 uncultured Leptospirales bacterium
TTGAAAGCCAAAAATATATAACTTCCAGAGAAATAGCTACTACAGTTTATCTGGCTCTTAAACTTGACAAGCCTGTACTTGTTGAAGGCCCTGCAGGTGTGGGGAAAACCGAGCTTGCAAAATGTATAGCTTCTGCACTGAATATTGAGCTTATAAGAATGCAGTGTTATGAAGGCCTTGATGAGGCTAAAGCCCTTTATGAATGGGAATATGCCAAGCAGCTTTTATATACCCAGATACTCAAGGATAAGCTTCTGGAAATTACAGGCCAGGCAGAAACCCTTGCTGGGGCCATTGACAAGCTCACTGAAACTGAGGATGTATTTTTTTCCGAGAAATTTCTCATTCCCAGGCCAATACTAAAGGCAATAACAAAGCCTGAAAAAACAGTACTTCTTATTGATGAAATAGACAAGTCCGACTCAGAGTTTGAGGCCTTTCTTCTTGAGGTGCTTTCCGATTTTCAGGTAACTATTCCTGAAATAGGAACATTTACAGCTATAAAAAAACCCATTGTAATTTTAACTTCAAACAGCGTAAGGGAAATGTCCGATGCATTAAAAAGAAGATGCCTGCATCTGTACATTGACTACCCCACTCTTGAGCTGGAACAGAAAATCGTTTCCTTAAAAGTTCCAGAAGCCGGGGGAAAATTATCCCAGCAGGTTGTTGAAACAGTACAAAAAATAAGAAAACTCAACCTGAAAAAAGAACCAAGCATCAGTGAAACATTGGACTGGGCAAAGGCTCTTGTTCTTCTGGGATATGAAGATCTTAGTGAAGCAGCAGCAATAGAAACACTGAACTTTATCTTAAAGTATCAAAAGGATATAGAGCTTACACTAGAGCATTCAAAAGAATTTTTCATAAACTGAAGCTATGAGTAAAACAGAACAAAGCACAATTAACCAGAAAATCTTCGGCTTTATTGAAGTGCTAAAGGATGCAGATGTTGCAATATCTGTTGATGAGGTGCTTTCTCTTTTTCAGTCTATAACTGAAATACCTTTGAATGAAAAAGATATATTCAAACAGACATTTAAAACAACCCTTATAAAGGACTACACAGACATTCCTGTTTTTGAAAGATGCTTTGAAGAATACTTTACCGGAAGGGAAAGTTTTTTCGAAGGAATTGACCTTCAGGAACTTGCAGGCGTTGATTCCCTTTTAACACCGGATAAAATCCGGGAGATAAGTGAAATCCTTGAAAACTTTATTAACAGCCTTGATGAATCCACGCTGACAGAAGAATCGGAAAACAATATTCTTAAAATGCTTTTTGACGAACTTGCCGAATCCGGCTCAGCAGGGGGAACAGGAATCAGTATATTCAAAAGTGCAGGCAAAACAGCTGCATCATATTATTCAAAGGCATCAGATGTCGAGATCCCGATTTCTGATGAAGAATCAGAGGAGCTCTTCAAACTTATAAGAAACATGCTTCGTCTTAAAATCTCAAAAAGAAATACAGGGAAGGAACTTAAAAATCGGGAGGAGTTCCTTCTTAACAAATTTATATACCAGCTCACACCAGAGGAAATAAAAGAAATGAGGGAGCTGATAAACCGCTTTGGACAAAAGCTTAAAAACAGAATCTCTTTAAGGAAAAAAAGGGTTAAGCGGGGAGGTCTGGACGTAAAAAAGACCTTCAGGACAAACCTTCAATACGGCGGTGTTCCTTTTAAGCTTTTTTTTAAAAACAAAAAAATTGACCGTCCACAGCTTGTGGTATTGTGCGATGTATCAAGATCAGTAAACCAGTATTCAAGATTTATGCTGCTTCTTGCATATACCTTGCAAAGCCTTTTTTCCAAAGTAAGATCCTTTGCATTTATAAGCAATATGGTTGAAATTACAGACCTGTTCATGGAAATGGATCCTGAAAGAGCAATAAATTCCATGTTTGATGATTCCAATTTCACCTATGGATGGGGAAGTAACTATGGAAGAAGCTTTAATATATTCATAGAAAACCACAGTGATTCTCTTACAAAAAAAACATCTGTGCTGGTTCTTGGTGATGCAAGAAATAACGATAATGACCCTGGTCTGGAATCTTTTGAAAAAATATTTAAAAAAACCAAAAATCTTTTCTGGTTAAACCCGGATAAAAAACATTTGTGGGACTGGAGTGACAGTATTGCCACTCTTTACAGTGATTACTGCACTGAAATGAAGGAAGTTAATAATTTTATTGACCTCACTGAATTTATTGATAAATTGTTTGTTGACATATAATAGTAAAAAATTTAATTTTCTTTAAATTTAACTTTTTACTATTATATGTCAATTTTATTATTACAATATAATTTCTAACTTTAGAAATCCATTGACTTTGGAGGATTACGTGGACATCGAATTTAAAGAGCTTGGGGAACACAAAATAATCTCTGTAAGCGGCGAGGTAGATCTTTATAACGTAAGTGAACTGAAAAAAGCTCTCTTCAGTATTACTGATGGCCAGTATTCAAGTGTCATTGTTGACATGGAAAATGTTAATTACATGGATTCATCCGGCATAGGGGCACTTGTTGCAGGGATGAAAAAAATGAGAGCGCATACAGGGAAATTTGCCCTTATGAATATTCATGATGAAGTTTTAAACATATTAAAGCTGGCAACCCTGGATAAATTTTTCACAATTTATGACTCAGAGGATGAACTCCTGTAAACAGGAAATTCATCAATATATGTATAACGAAAAAGCTGATTAAAATCAGCTTTTTTAAAATTAATTTTTTCAGCTTTCCCTTTTAAGAACAAGAACTGTCATATCATCATGCGGGGGCGCATCCCCTCTGAACTGTTCAACATCATCTACTATTTTTTTCACAAAATCATTGGCATTAAGATGATTATTATCCAGGATAAATCTATGAACTCTATCAAGGCCATACTCATCCTTATTTGAGTTTCTCATTTCAGTAATACCATCTGAATAAATAAACACCATATCTCCCGGATTGAACTTCACCTTTGCCTGCTTGTAATCAACATCCTCCATAATCCCTATGGGCATACCATCAAGAGTAGTGTTTGTGCAGGCTTTAAGTGAAGCCCTATAGCAAAAAAGCGGACCCTGTCCAGCGTTTGAAAAAGAAAGCTCCTCTGTTCTTCTGTCATATATAACAAAAAAAAGCGTGGCAAACTTATCAATAGCAAAATCTCCACTCAAAGCGTCATTTATAGCTTTAACAACGCTGGCACAATCAATATCATCACGGTCTATATAAGTTGTAAATACAGTCCGTATCATAACCATTACAAGAGAAGCAGGCACACCCTTTCCTGAAACGTCACTTAATAAGGCACAAACCCTGTGTTCATCAATTTCAGTAAAATCAAAATAATCGCCACCCACGCCTTGAGCAGCCCTGGTAAAGCCCTTAATCTGTATCCCCTTTTTATTGTAATATTCCATGGGATTAAGTCCTTCCTGAATATCCCGTGCTATTTCAAGCTGCTCATTCATAATACGGGTTTCAATTTCCAGCTCTCTTGCCTCCTTGATCATCTTGGTCATGGTGTTAAACTCTTCTGCCAGCTGTCCAAGCTCATCACTTGAATCAACCTCAATCCTGTGACTAAAATCTCCTTTCCCTATTACAGCAGCACCATAGGATAATCTTTTAATAGGCCTCAAAATAATAGTAGCCAGTATAACAGACCCTATAACTGAAATTACAAGAAAGCCAAGAAAAAATACAGCGATAAACCTTGTAATATTTTGAATTTCATTTCTAATAACAATATCTGACATGCCAATAACAACAGCACCAATTTTTCTTTTACTGTCAATCCTGCTTGGAACAGGCATTGCAAAATCATATATTTTACCAGTTGCATCAGGATCCTTATACTCCAGTACAGGCATCTCATTAGAATCTTGAGAAAGATCAAGCTTTCTCGCTACATTATCATCCAGGGGCTTTCTTTCAACGTGAGTTATATTTTCTTCACCACCCCTTTTATCAAAATAATAAAGAATTTCATCTCTATTATTAAGAACAAAAACATATCTGAAAAAATCAATCTTAGCCAGTTCATTCACTGCATCTGAAAGGGCAAGTTCATCAATTCCAATATTCTGTTGTGCAGTATTTGCAAGATGAACAACTTCACGCTTGGCAAAATTTACAATCTGCTCCTTCAACAGATTGCTCTCCCTGTATACAACCATTACTGCAATAGTCATAATTATCACAGAAACAAGAGATATAATGGCAACAGAAAATTTAAGCCTTATTCCAAAACGAAACTTCCCCTTAAGAGGAATTTTCTTTTCTTCTTCAACTATTTTCTTATCATTATCCTTGGCAGTTTTCATTTAAAATTACCTTCCAAGCAGCACAAGAGTCCTGCGAATATTATTTCTGGCATTTACGTGTTCAGAGTCAATAGCAAGAACTTTTCTCCATTCAGCAATTGCCCTGTTAAAGTCATTATTTGAATAATAATTAATTCCCCGGTAATAGTGTGTACGAACAAGCGCCTCCTGCTCAGGGGTAAGACCTGTTCTTCTTTCAGTTGAGGCAGATGATGCCCCTGATCTAAGCTGTGCTTCAATTCTGTTTATACCAACAATTCCCTTAATATTATCCGGATCTCTGGAAACAACCCAGCGCAGCTCAGTTAATGCCCTGTTAAGATTGTCCGTACCACCTCTCTGATAATAGGACATACCCAGCCTATAACGTCTTTCAACCTCATTTCTGTCAGCACTGCCTAGAAAAACTGCTCCTCCACCTGTAGCTCCCCTGCTTCTTTCAGATCTGTATATGAGATTTTCTATGTCAGG
Organism: uncultured Leptospirales bacterium; assembly: GCA_964438485.1. Classification (GTDB taxonomy): domain Bacteria; phylum Spirochaetota; class UBA4802; order UBA4802; family UBA5550; genus JBBAGC01. Next base: position 4,802 of record CAYTLM010000010.1, read on the forward strand.
ATATTCAGGATAAAATGATTTTACAAGTTCAAATTTTGTTTTTGCATCTCTATATTCATTTTTGCTCAAAAACGCATTTCCCTCATCAACAAGCCTTTGTGCAAAGGATTCTCTTGCTTCAGGATTAAGCTTCATTTCACACTTGAGAACAAATTCTGTTGCTATTCTATTTTTAGGAAAAAGTTCCAGTATCTTCTCCCACCTCTTTTTTGATTCTATATACTTCTCTTCATTATATAATTTTTCACCTGAAACTACAAGAGAATTTATCAGGTCATAATACGATGAATTATCATCAACAATTTCCTCTTCAATCTGCCTTAGGGCATCCTTTGCTCTTTGAATATATACTGTTGCAAGCTGGTTTTCCGGATCAAGGCTAAGGGTTTTTTCAAAGGCTGTAATTGCCTCCTGATACTGCTGCTGGGTTAATGCAATAATGCCGTTTTGAAACTCAGTATCTATTGTTCTTAAACGCCTCTCCTTTTCTCTTCTTTCAAAATCTTTTCTTAACCCTGGAATAGACAATAATCTTTCTCTGGAATCCTTGTACCCGGGCACCAGGGCAAGGGCATTTTCAAAGTTATCCCTTCCCTCATTAAACTTATTATCCCTCAAATTATTAATCCCGGAAACATAAAAAACTTCAGCCTGTCTCATCCTTTGCTCAAGGCGTCTGTTTTCATTAAGCTTCTCATCTATCCTGTCAATATATTCATCTGCTGTGGTATTAGCCGGATCAAGCTGCAATACATTTACAAACTCCTGCCTGGCAAGGGTTAATTCATTCTGGTTAAAAAAGTTCATACCACTTGCCATGTATCTTCTTATACTTTCATACCGGATAGCATTTTCAATAGCAAATTCAGCCTGTCTTTTCCCTTCAATAGCTTCAATATTTTGTGGTAAAAAAGAAAGAATCTCCTCCCAGTAACCTTTTGAATCCTGGTATCTTCTTTCATCCATTGCTGCCAAAGCCAAAGCTTTAAGGGAATCGGCTCTTTCTCTTTGTGCTATTGTTACTCTAAGCCTGGTATCCTCAGAGACGATATACTTTTCAAGCTTCTCCATCTCTTCACGCAAAAGCAGCATTTCAGGATCCTTTGGATCTATTCTGTAAGCAATAACAAAGCTCCCAAAAGCAAGAGATGCCTTTTCCCTGGATTCATCAAGATTAGCCTGAGCATTTTTTAAAGAGATTTTATCATCTCTATTTTTAATGAGTTCTCTACGGGCAAGGCGAAAATTAAACTTTGCTTTTTCAAGCTCAATATCCTTACGCTGCTTTGTATCATAAAGCATTTCAATTTTTCTCTGTATGTCTGAATTGCCAGGATCAAGATCAAGTACGTTTAACCAAAGGGCAACTGCTTTGGAAAACTCCTTGTTTTCAAAATGCTTTTGAGCTTCCCTGTCCATATCTTTTATTGACTGCCCCAAAGTGCTTACTACAGCCACTAAAAGAAAAGCTATTATAAGGAATAAATGTTTTATTTTAAGCAAAAATTTCATTTTTATCCTTTTAATACTTATTTTAAACTCATCTTATAATTATCGTAACACTCTTATATAATAATGACCCGAAAAACTGTATATATTATTTTTAACTCATTCCAGATTATTGGAAAACATAATAAACTCCATCGCCCTTTCTCTTAACGAGTCCCCCTAAATCCCCCAAAATGGGACTTGATAAATTTCTGTTTGCACTTATACTTTATTAAGCGCTACAATAAAAGAAGTCACTAAAAAAACACAAAAAGTTGACCAACCCCTATGGGGGTGGCGGAAAAAGATTTCTTAGAAAAAAAACTTCATTCCGCCGGGGGTTTGCTTAGCCAAATGTGTATGGAAAATAATATTACTATTCCCAAAGATCCGAGATAAACCTTATTTTTAAATTTGAATAATAAGATATTTATCAGGAAAAAAGAAGCTTAATTCTGTAATTTAAAAGCTTAATATAAAAAGAAATCTTTGAGCCAAAACCCCATAGAAGTGCTATTAAAGCAATAATAATAACCAGAGGCACAGCAACAGACCTGGTTTGCCCCAGCTTTTCAATAATCTCAGCATAAAGCCTATCCAGAGGAGTATGCGCAGGAATAACATTTATAGTAAAATTTACAAAAACAGGTTTTGTCCAAAAATAAACCTTCTTCCCATTTTGCACACGAAAATACTTACCCTTAATCCCAAAAACATAATTACCGTTTTTAAGATCTGAAAGCTGCACCTCATCCTTATTCAGGTTTATTCTATTAATAGGATTTTTTCTCTCAGGGCCAAGAACTATTGAATACCCTTCCACAAAATCTCTTCTAATATTTACAGGCCTGATTATACCCTTAAAACTATTTTTATTAAAAATACCTTTTTCAGCAAAAGGAAAGGTTATTTCCAGATAGGGGATTCCTGGTTTTGATATTTCCTTTTTATCAGTCATATCAAAATCTTTATCAGCAAGTTCACGGATATAATCTTCATCAAATTCAGACTCATCACCTACAATAAAACTATAGGTTGTAACCCTGCTCACCTGATCTGTTTTGCTCACAGCAGCAATGTTAAAAAAATAAACTCCTTTTTCAAGATTTTTAAAATCCATACCAAAATCCTGAATCAGCTTATCAGGTTTTCTGCTCCTGTCCTTTTCAAGGCTATAAAGAAATCCCTTGAGCCTTCTTGAATCATTAACAACCCATCTAAAGAGAGCATCTTTTGACATGCCCCTGTCATTTTCAGGATGTGTTGGTGAAACAACCAGGGGCATTGCAAGGGGGTTTGCACTTACCTGAACAGGATAATGAACTGTACGGCTCATATTACCAGCACCATCAACAGCCCGTATATGGAAATAGGTTATTCCATCATTAAGCCCTGTTAGATAAGCCTTATTAACATCATACCTGTAATTTTGAATAGAAGGGATAGAATCAGGGCTGCTATCAAGAAGAGTTGCATATCCAGCAATTCCTGAAACATCCTCACTGCTGTACCATTGAACAACAGCATCTCTGTTTTTTGACCATACCTTTTCCGGGTGAGTTCTGGAATATACTATTGGCGGGGGAACTGTTATATCAATATAATTTCGTACTATCCTTCCTGACTCTTCCCAAAAAAGGGCCATACTTTTTCCTGTTCTTATTCCCACAGGATTGCGTGCAGATACATTTCTCAAAGAGAGTTTGTTCTCAGGCGTCAACTCCCTGGTTTGAGTAAGATACTTACGATAAAATATCCGGCTTCCCTTTTCTCTCAGATCATGCCATACAATAAGAAGTTCATTATCCGGCCCTGTAATAATATCCGGTGAATAGGAGTTCGCATTTGTTTCAGAAACCTTTAGAGGCTCACTATCCCATCTTTCTCCCATCCTGTAACCACGAAGCAGTTTTATCCCCCAGTTTTTATCACTATTATCCATAAACACAACATAGGCTGTATCATCATGAATCTCTACAGAAGGAGCCTGATGATTATTTTTCCCTGTTGTTATTTTATCCACACGGCTCCAGCTTTGTCCATAGTTATCTGTTCTCACAGTATAAAGATGATCAGTAAAATCCTCTTCTTTGCTCTGCCATACAAGTATCCCTTTTCTCCCGTCAAATTTTATTGATGGTGAAAAAGCGCCTCTTATATTGCCTTTTAAAGGGGCTACTCTCCTTGCCTTGTTAAAACCTGTTTTCCTCTTTTCTTTTACAGAATGGAACAGGCCAAACTGTTCATCCTTATAAGCAGTAAAAACAATATGCAGATCATCCCTGTTGTCAAAAAATGGCACAGGGAGCATTTCAAGCTGCATACCAAAGCTTATTTCTTCAGAAGCAGACCAGGAAACTCCCATATCTTCAGAAAAGGAATAGAAAATTTTTGACTCGGATTCCTCACCAGAAAGCAGATGCCACATGACATATATATTTCCCTCTGATGATATTGACACAGCCGGATTATTATTAATCTTTGACTCAAACCTGCTTATTACTACTGGCTCAAGAAAACTGACACCACTATCAAATGATATTGAGGCATAAATATTTTTTAAAGAACCTGCCTCCCCTTCATAAACTGACACAACAAAATTACCTTTTCTGGCACTGTTTGCATTTTTTGTATTAATACGGGAAGGCGAAATATAAACAGGCTTTGACCACCCAAGGGGATCTGTTACTGCATCGTGGGACTGAAAAACAATAACAGAAATAATAGCAAAGCATAAAAAAAGCATAAGGCTATAAAGAAACAGCCTCATGTGTGAAAAATTAAAATATATTATTATTCTTTTTATCAGTTTCATAGCTATATTAATAGTTCATCAGGTTATGTATCGGCATTCTATTTATTTTACAAAAGATATTACACCTATGAATAATTCTATTAAATTTTTAATTGCATGTTTATTATGTTTAAGTTAAAAGTGTCACAATAAATGAGTAAATTTTATCAATACTTTTCATTATAATAAAAGACTGATTTTAAATTTAAAAGAAATGCGGTTATTTTATAAAAAGCAGCAGGATTTGGTATTATAATCAAATTCATATCCAGACAAAAGACGCATATTAATAATGCATAAAAGGGGAAGCAAATGGAACTCAATGAAATAATAAAAGAAAACTCTGATCGCCTTTTTATTGTTGATACAGAATGCTTTATAATCTTCACAGGCGATTCCATTGAGGATGACAGGCCATTCATAAGAATAGGCACCTGGTTTGATCTCCCTGTTGAAATAATACCACTTATAGAAAATATTATAATAACAGATAATGCCAAGGGCGACCCATCCCACGAGCAGTTCAATATTGATATAAGGCATTTAACATCCAACAGATACATAGGAAATGAAATATCCTTAAAAAGATTTCTTGATTACCAGAGAAATTTTGGACTTGATCTGACCAATGTATCAGTTGTTAATGTTGACAAGGATGTTCCTGAACTGCCAAAAAAAAGAAATGTCTCTGACAGAGACCACTTCATAGGGGTTTTTTACAGCAATGAAGACATAAAAATTGTACATTCAGGCCTTGATATATTTGGTCTCCAAAGCACAGATGAAGAGTACCCTGACATATCTGCTATACATGAAGGCATATCTGAAATCAGCAAAAAAAGCGAAAGGTATAAAAATTCAGGATTTATTATTTTTGATGCTAACCCCATATTTTACAGCAATGGTTTTTTTACATCATACCAGTTCCCTGGAAATTACTACAGCCGTTTTTCCAGGATGGAGATTGATCCCAGAAAAATAAGAGAGCTCATACTCCCTTCACAAAATATTTCAAATATCTCCGGGCTTTTGAAGTACAAAAACTCCCGTGAAGGGAAAATACGCCTCTTCTCAGATAATGTTGAACAGACAGATTTGATTAAAAAACTTTTTAAAAATGCCACCATTATTGATGAACGATTTTCCTCAATGAATTATAACACAGGTGACGGATTAAAAATCGAGTCTTTGGGAAACAACCCCAATCTCAAACTTACATACAGGAAAAACAAGAGCCAGGCTCATGAAGTATCCATAACATTTATCAAATCTCACATTGGCGCAAAATCTGCTTTAAAAGAAAAAAGCGATGCAATTATTATCACATACACAGCTTATGAAGAATCTTCACTTCTCTTTGCCTCAACAAACACCCCTGTACTTATTCTTAATGATGGCAATCCCAATATAAAAAAGCTCTACGATATTGACAGAGACATTCTTATCAATGGAATACAGTATGAATTTACCACCCATTCAACAATAGAAGAACTATCCATTGAACACATGGGTGACAATGAACTGCTTCAGTATTTCAGCAACAGTCAAATTTCAGAAATTGAAGTCAGACTTGATTCTATTTCCCGAAATCCCAATGACTGGCTAAAATTCTTCAATACACTTTCACTGCTAAAGGTGCATATAAAAAATACTACAGATCGTAAAATTTCTTCCTCACTCAAAAATCTTTACCGTAAATATATTGCAAAGTTAAACTTAAACCTTATTGAAGAAAAATCCAGCTCCATAAAATCTGTTATTGTTTTTCATAATAACTGCTGTTACCAGTTTCTTGACGAAAGTGAAAATATCCCTGATAAAATTTATTCTGAAACCTGCACTAAAGATATTCTTGAACAGGGCAACTTATGCGATGATCAGAAAAAACTGTGCACACGCATTGTTGAAGACAGAATAAGATTAAATCTTCTGATAAACCTTTTTTACGAAAAAAGAAGAGATTCTGAAAAATACAATACAATACAAAGTGAAATTCAAAAGCTTTCAAATGAAATAAAAGCCAGAAAGGAAATATACTCACAGGAAATATATCTCAATGAAACCAATACTATTGTTAAATCAGCCTTTGACAACATGCCTGATACAATAAAAAACAATAAAAAGAAAATCAATGCCCATACTGATGAAAACAAATTCAAGGAAACCCAATCTGCATCACCCTGGTCTGGATATAAAAAATATATTGCAGCTATAATTTTAATTTTAATAATCCTTGCTCTTTTAGGATATTATTATTTATACACAGATAAAGACAAAACCATTACAGTTAAAACTGAAGAAAATATTATTTCCTCTCAATCAGAAAAAAACAAAAATACTGAGACTATAACTGTAGCCAGAATTAACCCGGAAGAAAAAACACTGCTAAAGAAAAATAATGTTAAAATCTCAAACCTTGATATATATAATTATGCAAATGATGTGGCAGAAAAAAACGGTTATGAAAAAATTTCCTATCAGGGATTCAAAAATAAAAATCCCCACTGGATATACCCAACAAATCTTTTCATTATGCTCGATGATGAAAAGGTAGTTGTTCAAAAAGGAGATACCCTGTGGGATCTTTCCAAGGCCAAGCTTGAAAAAATGAATGCTGAATTTTATAAGATAGTTGAAGAAATAAATTCTCTTTCAAAAACTGATAAAAATAAAATTGAAACTCTTATTAAAAAAGCTGATTCACTAGCTTACATTGAACAGCAGAAAAAAATAATATCCGAATTAAAAAAGAAATACTCAAATGAATAGTGATGATATAAATTTTTACATAGAGCCTGTGGAAATTGAAATTTATTTAAAAAAGGCAGGTATTGTAAGAACAATTATTAAAGACCTTAAAATAAAGCTCATTGATGTTGAACCAAAAAATGAGAAGAGCAGTGAAATCTTTGATTTTTTTAAAAAGCAGAATGAACCTATAGACCTTATGGAGGTTCAAAACCATTTCCCGCAATACATCAGATTAATATACGATTCATATTATAATAATATGGAGCTTTATGAAAAATTAAGCATGTACTTTAAATCAGGGCTTTCAGGCATAAATGATTCCTGGAAAAATACCCTCTACTTTACAGAGCTTTTGTTAAAATATGAACCAACTGTGGCTTCTGCTGAAATAATAGGAAACTTCAACACACATAATCTTAACTATATAATAAGAAAACTCAACTCCCTGGGGCAAAAATTTCTTCTGGAGGATACTACTGTATATTATCTCATAAAAAGAAGAAATGAGTTTTATAAAAACGCAACTCCTGACAGAGAATTTGACAAACTTGTTGAACTATGGGAATTTAATGTTAAGGGTAAAAATTATAATTTTTAAAAATCTATAATATTCAATAAAAAAACCAGTAAACTATATCAGCAAAAATGAATATTAAAAACAATACAAAATAGACAAAAAAAACTTTGTAAAAAAAATTACCCACTTTATTCATACAGAAATCTCCTGAATAAAAACCCCTCTAAATCTAAAACTAATCAACATTCTTTTCAACTGATTCATTACCATCTATTTCTTTATCATTTTCCCCTTGTTCATCTTTCTTCATATCATCAATTACTTTTACTGAACCCACTAGCCCGTCAAGGATAGACTCACCTATTAACATAGAGTAATTATCCATGTGATGAGCCACAAGCTTAGTATAATTTTCACTTCCCTTTTCAGAAGATGCGCCCTCTCCATGCTCTTCTTTATCAGAAAGGGTTTTCACAGTAGACATAATCAGCTTATAAATATACCTGTCAATATATGGGCGGATTATCTGCTCAGCCTTTTGAAATTCACCATTTAAAAGATAGCCTGCAACCTGCTGTTCTCTCCTGAACCGTATGCTTCTTTCCACCTTCTTTTCAAATACTATTGACTTATCCAAAGAACCAAGCTCACCCTCTTTAGCTTTCAAGGCTTTCAGATTCTCCTCATATTCCTTCTCATATTCAATATAGGGCTTATTCATTTCATCTATATATCCCTTTTCATCCTTATCAACGAATCTGCTAAAAAAAATTAATCCTTCTGCATTTTCATCTTTAAAGAGCTGATTATAAATCGCTCTTTTTACTTCAAGGGTTTGTCCGGCATAAAGGGCTAGCAAGCCATACCTTTTGGCTCGTTTTGCCATTTTAATCCCTTCTGCGTATTTAAAAATCCTATATGACCTGAGTTTAGGATGAGTTGCTTCACCAACAATATAGTGGTTTCTTGCAACTGTTCTGTCCCTGTAGCCAAGTGACAGGTATTGCCGCGACAGGGAGTTTTTTGACCTGATAATTTCAGGAGCAAGCCCATCAAGCATGTCTTTAGAATCCTCAAGATAATGAGCAGTGAGCATATATTCATAAAGAAGCTCCATATCTTTTTGAGAATCATAGATGTTGTCAAAAGCCCTTTTATACTCGCCCTGAAGAAAAGCAACTTCACCATTAAAATGTTTTTGATAAATAGTGAAAATCTCTTCTTTTTTTTCCGGAGCAAAATTACTCACACATATATTAAGAAACTCAAGATAGCCTCTATTATCTTTAAGAATCCTTTCAACATAGGTCTGATCTATTGCTGCAAAAGCTGCACCAGAATAAAATAAAACAGCAATTAAAGAAAATAAAATTCCAGTTTTTAATTTCATTTTAAGAATCCCCTTGTAAGATAATATCAGACAAAACATAATATTTAAAAAAAATTATATGTATAAATATATTTATCGTCTGTATATATTACAACAAGAACTTTTAATTGTAAATAAATTTTTAAAACTAAAAGTAAACAGTGCTGTTAAACCTTATAAACAACAAATAAAAGCTCAAAAAAACCAACAAACATTCCAATTATTGATATTTCGCATTAATAAAATAAATGTTTGACAATGCCCTGCTCATATTTTTAATATCCACAACAATCAGATACACTAAATATTTAAAAATCAAGGAACCGGGAAAATGATCTCTGCTGGAATAGATATAGGCTCGCGAACAATAAAAGTAGTTACTTTTGATGGAACAGATATTTTATCAAGCGAAATCCGCCCCAATTCCTACAACACCATTGATATATGTGCAGATATGCTCAGCGCAGTTAAATACGATGGAATTATATCAACCGGTTATGGCCGCCATCTTTTTAGCAGACATTTCAACTGTGAAGAAATAAGCGAAATAAAGGCTTTTACAATGGGTACATTTTATACCATGCCTCAATGTCGTACTATCCTTGATATTGGCGGACAGGATACAAAAGCCATTTCACTTGATGATAGGGGAAAAATACTAAAATTTGAAATGAATGATAAATGTGCAGCAGGGACAGGAAAATTTCTTGAGATTATGGCAAATGCATTGGGATTCACAATGGAAGAGTTTATTGATTCAGCCTCATCTGCAAAAAAATTTGAGCCTATTAACAGCATGTGCACTGTATTTGCAGAATCTGAAGTTATATCCCTTGTGGGGCGAGGTGCTTTAAGGGATGAAGTGAGCCTGGGCATACATAAGGCAATTGTCCAGCGATCGGTCTCAATGCTAAAGCGCGTATCACCAGGCGATAACATCGCATTTGCAGGTGGAGTTGCCAACAACAGGTGTATTAAAGCGCTTCTGGAAAATGACCTGTCTACTAAAATATCTGTTCCGGAAAATCCGCAAATAATCGGCGCCCTGGGGTGTGCTCTTCACCATTTCAATAAACAGGCAGCACTATAAAAAAAGGAGCTTTATTATGAACAAAATAGTAGATACAGAACATCTATTTAATGACGAATTTGTTGGAGAACCCCCTTCTAAGCGGGTGCTCGCTCATGTACAGTCAAAACGCGAACAGGGGGCTGCTGTGGCCGGACTTTATTGCGGTTATGCACCAATGGAGCTTATACATGCAATGGATCTTGTTCCTGCAGTTCTTTGTGCCTTTTCCAATGCGCAGATTGAAGTAGCAGAACAGCATCTTCCGGCAAACCTGTGTCCTTTAATCAAGTCAAGCTATGGATTTGTTATCAATGACGCCTGTCCCTTTTATGCAGTATCAGATGTAGTAATTGCAGAAACTACCTGCGACGGGAAAAAGAAAATGTTTGAGCTCATGTCTCATATCAAGCCACTATATGTAATGGATCTCCCCCAGGTTCCTGAAGAAAAGGAAGCGCGGGATGAATGGAAGACCATGATCCTTAAAGTTAAATCATTCATTGAAGAGAAAACCGGTAAAACTACAAATGATGAAAAAATCGAAGCGAGTATTAAAGATTCAAACAGAAAAAATTCCTTTATGAGAAAGATATTTGCTTTTTCAGCCATGCAGCCCCCTGTGGTAAGCTGGACAGAGCTCTATGATATTATTTCAATTGCAATGTCTGCCAAAGGCGAAGAATTGATTCCACAGCTGGAAAATATAATAAGCATACTCGAAGCAAGGGTTGAATCAGGATACTCCTATGGAAAGCCCGGAGCACCCCGTGTTATGGTTACAGGATGCCCTGTTGGAGGAGATGCCCTTAAAATATTCAAAATCATTGAAGAGCTTGGCGGAGTTGTTGTTGTTATGGATTCCTGTACAGGGATAAAATGCTTTATGAATGATTTCAACGAAGACACAGGGGATCCAATTGGAGCCATTGCTGAGCGTTATTTAAAAATACCCTGCTCCTGCATGACACCAAATAACAGAAGGCTTACTGAAATGGATAAAATAATAGAGACCTTTAAGCCTGATGCAGTTGTTGATTTTATACTCCACGCCTGTCACTCCTACAATATTGAATCATATAAGGTGGGGGAGCATATTAAAGAGAAACATGATATTCCATTCCTGAAGGTTGTTACTGACTATTCTGATGGGGATATTGAGCAGATAAAAACCAGGGTACAGGCTCTTTTTGAAAGTATTTAAACATTACCAAAGGATCAACTTCACCTCTCAATATCGCTGTAAACCGGCTGCAGCGGTATTGAGTTTTTACAGATATAAATAAATGTTAAAAAATAATTTCCTTATACATATGGAGAAACAATATGGAAAAAATAATTGATGCAAAAGGGCTTGCATGTCCCCAGCCTGTTGTACTTACCAAAAAGGCACTTGCAGAAAATAATGCTGTGACTGTTATAGTTGACAATGAAACTGCAAAGGAGAATATTAAACGCCTGGCAGAAAATTCAGGCTGCACTCTCTCCATAAAGCAGGAAGATGAGGGTCTTTTCACCATTGTTATTACTAAAGCTGAATCATCAATATCAGCTGATCAATCAGCAGATAAAAAAAATAAAGTACAGACCAGTACAGGCCCGAATGTTTTTGTAATATCATCAGACACCATGGGCGAAGGTGACGATGAACTTGGTGCAGCGCTTATGAAAGCCTTTATACACACTATCCCTGATTTGGACTATCTGCCTGACACATTAATTTTTTATAACACTGGCGTAAAGCTGGCTGTTCAAAATTCTGATGTGCTTGATGATCTTAAAAAGCTTCAGGAATCAGGTGTAGAATTGCTGGTGTGTGGAACATGCGCCAATTTCTTTAACATTAAAGAGGAAATCTCTGTGGGAATAATATCAAATATGTACGATATTGCCGGAGCAATGGCAAAAGCAGGCAGAATAGTAAAACCATGACAGTTATAGAAAAAATTGAATATTATGTAATGCTTTTTGATTCAGTCAGTTACGCGCTAAAGTCTGAAAAGATACTCAAAAAAGAAAATATACCTTTCAAGCTTGTACCGGTTCCAAAGAGTATCAGCTCAGACTGTGGTGTGTGTATCAGGTTCTCGCCAGAGAACAAACATCTTTTAATTTCCGCACTTGAAGATCAGGTTATATACAGGGAAATACGGCCTTTATAAATTTTTTTACCTTTATTATTACTGAATTTACTTAACAGATAGATTCAAAAAACAATTTGTCTTTTAAATCTATCTGTAATCAGGACTAAAATGATTAAATCAGGTTTTAAAAAAATCAACCCGTGATTTAAGGGTTTCAGCCATACTTAAAATTTCTTCTGTAGTAGAAGCCATCTCTTCTGCTGCAGAGGCTATAGACTGGGTCATGTCATTGATGCTGGAGGTTGCCCGAACAATTTCTATTGTTGAATTTTTATGCTCGGAAGTTGCATTTCTAATCTCATCAGTTTTAACAGTGACAGTTTCGGCTATGCTATTCATCTGTTCATTAGCATTAAGCTGTTGATCCATAAATCCGGATATGTTGTTCATCATGCTGTTCAATGACTCAACTCCAGTTATAATAAACCCGATAATCCGGTTTGTATCAGAAGCATTATTTATCCCTTTTTTAATTTCAGCATCATTAATTTTTATAAGAGAATCAATTTCTTTAATACTCCCTGCAGTCTGATCAGCAAGCTTTGAAATCTCATCAGCCACAACAGCGAAACCCCTTCCAGCCTCACCAGCCCTTGCTGATTCAATTGCAGCATTCAAGGCTAGCAGGTTTATCTGCTCTGAAATTTCATTGATCATTTTAACTATATTATTCATCTGCTTGGAGCTTTCATTAATTTTTATCATGCTTTCATTCATCAACTTGAGAGAGTTTTCACCTGTCATGGCATTAGAAGTCATCTCTTCTGTAACCTGTTTTGATTCAATTATTTTTGTTCCCATATTCTTTATCATTCCTGAAAGCTCGTTCATTCTGGAAATCATCTCAGAAAGATTGTCAGATTGAATCATGGTGTTATCTGCAATGCTTTCAGTACCTGCAGATAATTCTTCAGTAGTGGCTGTGACCTCTTCAACCGAGGATGCCTGGTTTTGAGCATTATCAGAAAAAGTTAAGGAAGTAGCCGACAGTTCATTAGACATAACTGTGAGCTCATCAGATATTGTTTTAATACCATCAATCACACTGCGTATTTTTTCTACAAAATTATTAAAAAAACCTGAAAGTATTCCAATTTCATCATCAGATGTGATTCCAATTTTTTTAGTTAAATCGCCTTCCCCTTCGGATATGTCCTGTAGTCTTCTGACAAGAACATTAAGTTTTATAATAAAGATTTTTTTCATTGCCAAATAAAATATAGAAACACCCAAAACTCCCACTATTGCTAAAATACTATTCATAAAGAATAAAAGCTTTCCAGACAATTGTGCTGTTATGTCAGCATTTTTACCAATAAATAATATGCCAGTTATATCATCATTTATATCTTTAATAGGCAGGTAGGCAGTGTGGTATGATGTGCCAAGTATTGTTGCATCTCCATAAAAATTTTCTCCCCGCACAAGAACAGCATCAATAATAGACTTGTGTTCAAGCCTGGTTCCTACAAGTCTTTCCCCATCTTGAATAAGTGAAGTGGATATTCGTTCAGTCCCATGAAAAATTGTTATATCACAGTCTAAAAGTCTTTTCTGCTGATCAACAAGCGTATCATCAGAAAGAGCAAAGCCTAAAGATATGGCACCAATGATTTCATTGTTTCTTCCATAAATTGGTGCAGCTGCTCTGGCTGAAAATTTAATTAAAGCTCCCTGTTCTATCCCTGCTGACCTTTCTCCCTTTAATGCTTTCTGCAGAGTAACCTGATTGGATATAATATCTCCATATTCATCAGGTGCATGAGCTCGGGCAATTACTCTCCCTGCTTTATCTGTTATAACCAGATAATTGAAGCCGATAGATCTCATGACGATTTGTCCGATTTCAACACCAGCCTTACGATTTCCTGTTTCAATAATCTCTCTAAATCGAAGGTCTGTAGAAAATATCTCTGTTGCATTGCCAGCTTTGCGAGCCAGATGTTGAATATTTTCATCAAGCAATTGCGATTTTTCCTTAACCTCAGAAGACAAATATTCTCCAAGAACTTTATTTACAACAATGTGCGTAGTCACAGAAATCATTATTACAATTATAACAATGAATAAACTATTCATTATGATAAACTTGTTGGAAATTTTTACCTTATTTAAAAAGTTATAAATTTTTGACATGTGAAAGCCCCCGATTGTTAATAAAATTTAGATGAACTTAACCCGCTTCCAGATGCTGCACTATAGACCAAAGTACTATAATTTAATATTTTTTCAACTTATAACTCTTCCCAATTTGTCAGAGAAGATAAATAAAAAATAAAAAACAGATAGATATTCCCACCTCAAACTCCAGAATATTTTTCCTCGCCAAAAATATCTAAAAAAACAATGAGACAGGGTTACAACTGCCAACAAAATTACTACAAACCCGACTGTTTTGTAAAGCAATTTACCGAACAAAGTGACTATATTTTTTTTAATTGTTATAAATGACGTGATTGTTCAAAAATTATGCTTACTGAAATTTTAATCTTTTCATCCATACATTATTTCTTCCCTCAATTCGCGAACCATGATTTTCTTGATTGACCATGATTTTTTTGATTATAGGATTAACGGGATTTAAGGATTACCTGAATTTTTTGATGGAAATCAAATCGCTTCCGATAAAATAAATTCATTCTTTAAAAAAATCTTTTCCCGCCACCCCTTACAGAGGGCTGGTTAACTCATTCTGAACTTTAGCACCAGGAAGGCATAAATGTAAGGTGAAATTTGAAAAGATTATTTTACCAGATTTAATGAATCATCAATAAGGAGTTTATCATCAGAAGCTATTTTCATTTTTTTAAATGATTCATCCCACCCTTCACGAACTTTACGGATTGGCTTAAGGATTATTTCATCTTTTTTTTCAGCCATCCATTTTAGCACATCTTCTATGACAACATCAAGTTCAGCTTCAGCTTCTGATCTAGTCTCACCAAATGCAGATAATGATGGAAATTCTAATACCCTTGCAATATAGCAATTATCTTCCGGGTACCATTCTGTTTTATAAGTATAGTGGTTTTCATTTTTCATTTTTTATAAACCTTTAATTTGCTTTAATTTTTCCAATGCTGCATTCACTTGCCTTTCCTGACCGATTAAATAAATCAGATTTTATTTGCAAAGCTAAAGTTTCACGACCCCAATTATTTTCTTTTGGTTTGATTTATATGAAACAATGCTTCATTTATATCTTTTGCTTTTGTAAAAATGAGTATATTGTGACCCCATGGTATTTGCATTATAATTTGTTGTAAATACTGTTCCTCAGCTTGTTGTAATTGTCCAGCAGGTTGTTGGACTAATTCATTTTTATAAAATAAAATATATTATCACAGCGAATATTACTGATAGTATGCCATTGATACCAAATTCTTGTATTAGAAGTTTATTTATTTTCTCGCCTTAGACTTATTAAAGCACCATAAATAATAGTAAATACAATTCCTACCCTTATAAAAATACTTTTACCAGGGTGATAGAAAACAAAATTACCAATCTATAAAGGAGTTGTATGATTATTTACGTACATTACATTCTAGGTCACATTTATCTATAAGATATGATTCCAGAGCAGAAGACATAGCTTTTTCAACTATTTTTTTTTATAAAATATATGATATGGCCATTTACATAATTTTTTACACTCTCCAAGCCTATACTAAATAATTATTTTTGAGTATCTGAACAATCACTCTGATTAGAGCTATTGTTAGAAGAACTCACTATTTCTTGCTTCCATTTAGGCCAAGTAGATACAATTTCTTTAGCTAACAAAAAATGTGATTGCTCTGATGAGTTATTCTTTTCCATCTTTATCTCCTAAATAGTTAAAAAAATCTGCAGTTGCGATCAATTCTCTTTCCATATAAGAAAAAGGCAACATTTGTAATCTAGAAAAACTTTCTTCTGGCATCCATTTAACAATTGAGCCATCTGATTCTTTTCTTTTTATTTTATAACCAGAGCTAAGACTAATCGAAAATAAATCAAAAAATTTTCTTGGACCAACACCGATAAATGGAACAAAATTAACATAACTATCATTTTTATCTGGTAACAAAAACTCTTTTTCATTATTAATTATAGAATCACTATGAAAATCAAAAGCTTTACTTTTTGGATAAGGTTCAATATATACTACTTTTTTTAATCCAGCAGCGATAATATGTTTCGCACAGTTATGACATGGAAATGTAGTACAATATAATGTTGCTTCCTTGGATGAAATATTATTCCTTGCACAAAATAATAAAGCTTCCATTTCAGCATGAACGACCCTGCCATATTCAGTAATATATTTTATGCTACTTTTTTTTAATACATCTTCTAATTTATCTTTTTTTTCTTTATCAAATGTATCATCAAGATTACTTAAAATATTCTGAATAATATTATGCTGTTCAATTTTATTTGAATCAAACCCACGCTTATAATCTCTACCATCAGATTTGTCAACAATATCATGTTTTTTTTCATCAAATATTGGCCAATACAAACCTCCTCCAGCTCTTGGTGAATCATTTGCACCTGATGCAATAATCTCATTATTTTTTGCAATTACTGCACCTACCTGTCTAGACAAATCTGCTGAACGTAGTGAAGACGTAAATGCCATAAACATTGCATATTCATCAAAAGTTGGTGTTAAATATGGAGATCCAAATATCAGATCCAAAATTCTCCATAAGCTATTTTTAAATTTATCTGAATTGCTATCTAATGATAGAAAAAAATCACATAATTCAAATGCATCACGAGTATGCTGCCCATGTCCAAAATGTTCATCTGAATCTCTCTTAATTAATTCTTGTGCCTGTTCTTCAGTCATTCTTTTTTCAGCAGTTAGATTGTTTAATCTTCGTTTTTCATCTGAAAAAATACCAAATAAATAAAAACCATCTGTATATATTTCTCTTAATTTTTCAACCTCATCAGGGTGT
>CAYTLM010000011.1:0-20785 GCA_964438485.1 uncultured Leptospirales bacterium
TTTGAAGAGCATGCGGAAGTGTTCGTTACCTCTTTTTTAAAAGAGAAGGGGGAAACTTCAGGTAATGAATTTTTCTGTAATATAGAGAAAGTCTACACCCTGGGTAAAACATCAGCAGTTGTACTTAAGGCCTCCTTTGGTATTATCGGCTCAGATCCCTATGTGCGCATTCTGAAATACGATTATTATGAAAAGCTTCTCCAGGAGGAGAAAAACTGGAAGCTTAACGGCGGTGACAGGCAGGGGAATATCTTTATCCCGCGGTACGAGAACCCGATCTTGACAGGTGAAGGGGCGGGAGAAAAAGGTGTACCAGTACAATACGGCATGCTCCCCTTAACAGAGGCAGCCGAGGCCACTATGGCTGATACTGTGGATGCTGTGATAAATTTTATTTATGAAAAATACCGCACAGGGACCGGGGTCCTGCGCTACCAGGCAGCCAGAATCGGTACGGCACTTGCACATGCATTTGATACCCTATGTGAAACCATGTACCAGACAGTGGCAGTTTCTGATAAAACCCTCCATGAATACTTCTCAGAAAAAATTGATGCTGATAAAATAGCGGATATTGACAAAAAGTCAGAACCGTTTATTCAAGAGCTGGCAAAGCAGGGAATAGATGTTGAGCGGCAGAACCGGCTGATGGAGAGTAGCTGCCCCGCACTTGTTGCGCACAGGGCAATTCATGGCGACCTTAATCCCGGGAATATACTTATATGTGAAGGCCGGGGTCTCATGGGTGTTTTCACTGTTCTTATTGATCTCATGGAGGTCAACACCCGGTGGAAGCCTTTCTACTGGGATGCTGCCCGTCTTGAATGTGAAATAATCCTCTCCTTTTACGGCTATCTCCATTCAGCACACTCCATACCTGAAGTCGAAATCTATGAATCGCTTTCAGACCTTATAACTGTTCTGGACCAGGGGCGTGTTACAGACCTCCATTTCGACATGTCAGCAGAAACAGGGAGGGGTGGTTTCTACCTCTATACAATATTCCGCACCATGAGGCTTGCGCTTTTCAACCATTCCGTTACTTCAGGCAGGAAAAGTATAACACGTGAAATTTTATACCGCAATCATCTCTATTCGACGCTGACGTTCTACCGCTTCTTCATGAAGTGGGGGAGTGAACCGCATATAAAGCGGAAATGCGCGCTTGTCGCGTCACGTTCTGTTGAGGAACTTTTTCAGCAGGATATTAAACCGGACCCCTCATGGTACAGCTACAGCTCGCGCCATGAATCAGATAGATTCAGTGAAATTATCAGGTCAGCTGTGAGGCAGTATATCCCCATTGAATCAAACGTAAAACAGGTACTTGAATTTATAGCCGGCAGCAGTTCAGATATTCTGTGGCTGGAGGGGTTTATTGGTTCAGGTAAAAGCTCGCTCATGGCCTATACTGTTTCTCTCATAAAGGGTTCAATCCAGGCTCCCTTATGGGCAGATGAACTGCTCGAGCAGACAGGTAATGTGTATATTATCCCCTGGTTTCTGTCTGGTCAGGCAATTGCATTTGACCTTGTAAATTATCTTTTTGAAGAGGTACCGCGTATATGGCCAGATGTGGCATATGGCAGTGAAAGGCGTATATCTGAACTCTTCAGTAATCTGAGTAATCTGCTGTTTGACAAGGGCGAACGACTTATCCTGTTTATAGACGGTGTTGATGTTGATCCTGATGTTCTCAAGACTCTCCCTTCTGATGAGTATGTTAATATCTCTGTTGTATACAGCGGAAGAGCAGCCATACTTGATCGACAGCGAGGTGCTGTCCTTGACCTGGCTAAGAATCTTTCAGGTAAATACGGAGGCAGAGAAGAACGGTATAGACTTAAACTCTTTTCCATGCAGGATTGTTTTGCTTTTTTGGGGACTCTTCCTGCGGAGATGATAAAGAATAATGATGATATCGCTTGGATAGTAGAGAATTCCGGCGGTCTGCCCGCCTATCTTGCCATGATACATGTAGCCATGTCTCATGGTATGACTGTTGAGGATATAAGAAACTCGACCATGAAACGTATCGGAAAGGCAGGGGGGGAGAGTGAATATGAAAAAAGCCTCTACTCGCTTTATGAACACTATTTCATATCGGGTCTTGACCACTCGGCAATACCGGTTCTGCTTGCACTATCTGTAACAATTCTTGGTGAGCCTGTTTCGGAACGGTTTATTACAGAGATTATTAATAGTACAAGAGAGGAGAAAATTGACCCTGTGGAGTGTAAACGCAGGATAGGTCTCTGTGCAGGCCTGCTTGAGCAGGTGGATAAAGATACTGTTGACTCAAAAGGGAAATCCGATGTTAGAGAAACCTGGCATCTGCGGCACCAGAGCATCAGAGAGTTCTTTGAAAGCTCGGATGAGCTTTATGACTTATTGTCTTATTCAGAAGCTGTTAAGTCAATCGCAACAGAGTGGAATAATCCTGTTGATGATATTAAACTGTATGCCCTTAAATATGCAGTGAAACACTGCTGTGAAAACAAGGACTATGCATCTGCTGTAGGTCTGCTTTCAGATTTTGATTACCTGATGGAGAAAACCCGTGCCGGATTTATCGAAGTAATTTTTGAGGATTATAATACAGTAATGCGGGAAGTGCCGGTTCAAATCAAGGAAAGACTCCTGTACCGGGAAGCCTTTTTCAGGGAGAGAAAGCATATACTCCGCAGGGGTAATGAAGAGTGGCCCGCGTATAAAATTCTGCTTCAGCTTGCTGTAGAACATGCTGACAACAGCCCACTAACTGTTGCGGCAGAAAAGTATATTGAAGAGGGGAAGGTTGATTGGGTCTGGTTAAGGAGAAACCAGCGACTTGAGAAGGTTGGAGTAAATCCATGTATTGCTGTGTTTGAAGGTCATGCTGATGCGGTATTGGGCGCATTAGAGTTGAAAGATGGCCGTATTCTATCCTGGTCTCGGGATAAGACTTTGCGTATCTGGAGTAGTGATGGTAATTTATTAAAGACTCTTGAGGGGCACACTTCTAGGATAGAAGGCGCATTAGAGTTACAAGATGGCTGTATTCTATCCTGGTCTGATGATAATACTTTGCGTATCTGGAGTAGTGATGGTGATTTGATAAGGCGTCTTGAAGGGCATTCTAATGGGATAGGAGGCGCATTAGAGTTACAAGATGGCTGTATTCTATCCTGGTCTTGGGATAATACTTTGCGTATCTGGAGTAGTGATGGTGATTTTTTAAGGAGTCTTGAAGGGCATACTGATGGGGTACCTGGCGCATTAGAGTTGAAAGATGGCCGTATTCTATCCTGGTCTGGTGATAAGACTTTGCGTATCTGGACTAATGATGGTGATTTTATAAGGAGTTTTGAAGGTCATACTCATTGGGTACTTGGCGCAATAGAGTTGAAGGATGGCCCTATTCTATCCTGGTCTTGGGATAATACTTTGCGTATCTGGAGTAGTGATGGTGATTTATTAAGGAGTCTTGAAGGGCATGCTGATAGGATAGAAGGCACAATAGAGTTGAAAGATGGGCGTATTCTATCCTGGTCTGGTGATAATACTTTGCGTATCTGGAGTAGTGATGGTGATTTTATTGAAACTGTTGATAAATATGAATCTATTAAAAAATATCCGGAATTTCGTTTGGCCATTTTTGGTGAAGAAAATGTGGTTGAGAATATGCTTTTAAGGTTTGCAGCAAACACAGCATATCTTCAGAATATAGAAAAGGGTGATGGTTTTAATATTTTCTGGCATGGTGAATCTACATGCGCAGCCAGGCTTCTTTACCCTGATGGCAGAGCTGTTGTAACCCTGCATAATGGGCAGGTGTGTTTTTTATCTTTATACTGTGGTAATCGGAAAATTTCCCTGGATGAATTGAATGTAATGTATGCCGGTACAGATCAAAGATAAACCTGTTCTATAAAACTGTTAAAGACTCTTTTTAAGTGTAAAAAACAGTTGATTATATTATAGAATCTATATTTAAAATTAATGTTAACAAAGCAGTTCAGTAAAAATAAACAGAAAGACCGTATAAATGCAGGGGATTCATTCAATGAAAAAAATAATTGTGTCAATCATATTTATACTCCTGGCAGCCTTCGTTTCTGCATTAGCAGGTGAGAAAGAAAGTGGTAAACAGTATAAAAAAATCTGGTATATAGGGCTTGGTCTGGGAGATCGGAATAATATATATACTAATGAGCTGATGAAATATACTCTTCTTTGGCATTCATCTGTATTCAGCAGAGCAATGGTTCCGGATGATAGTGTTGATTATAATTCGATTATTCTTTTTCAGGAGGGCCCGAATAAAACCGGCAATTCATTTTATGATGATTATAAAGTTATTAATTATATCCCTGAACACAAGTGGAGAGAGTTCCCTTCAAAAAATTATTCAGGTTGTTTATATGAAAGAAAGATAGACGTTGAAAAAATCATAGGTTCGGGGATGCCCACTTATTCTGAAATCATAAATAGAATATATAAAACAAACATCCATCTGCTGAATGGTTACAGGGTCTATCACGATAAAAACCCTGAGCGAATAATATCTCTTCGGGATTATATCTCTCCGGATGTTAAGTATGATGACTACAACCGTGAATATCATTTTTCGTCAATAATTGACCAGGTAAAAAGTGATGTAAAACCGACACTGATAATCATACAATTTATAGGGCATGGAATTTCTCCTGATCGGGAAATGATAAAACTAAGAAGAAAGCATGAGATACTCAAAAAGTCTCTAGGGAATACCTCGGATCTGAAACAGCTTCAAGAAATTGAAGAAAAAATTGAAAATGTAAAAAATACGCTGGAGTCTTTGTCAGACGGATTTATTACTAATGACTATTACAGATGGGACGGACAGGATAGATCCTGGGCAGCGGGATATAATTATATCGGGTCTCGTGGTATAGATCAGAAAGACCTGATCGATTTCGCAAAGCAGTTTAAGTCAAAGCATACAACTGTTCTGCTTATCAATTACAGCTGTTATTACAATCAGCCTGAGTTCGGATTCAGCAATATATATCCACAGGTATCCCTGAAGTATCTGGATGATGGTATTGTTATATATCATCCTTCTTCCACATTAAACTCTGTAGTAATAGAAGGCATGAAATTCCCGATAGATTTTGAAAAAAAGGTATCCGACCTGTTTAAAGAAAATTCTGAAATTTCACTGGATAAACTGTTTTATATTCCAGGCAGGTTGAGAAAATATGATCAGCAGGTAATTGAACGTCTCAGTAAATTTACTCTTTACAGAGACCATTACAAGACTCTGCTCTCTTATGAGTGCACAAGGCTGATTGATGAACTGGATAACAATATACTCCTCCATAAGTATTTCGTAAAAGTAAAAACTGCTGACATTATACACTGGCTTATAATTAATAATCAGAATAAAACTGATTATACAAAAATCTCTGAAAAATATCCTTCTTTAGAAGAATACCTTGAGGCTCTAAATAAAAGAAAATCCAGCAGGGATGAAATTAAAGTAGACTATGAGGCTGACCAGAAATTTTTGCAACATATTGTGAATTATCTGCAAGAGAAGAAATCTGATCCTTTATATAATTCTAAATTAATTATATTATACTATAAAATTGAAATTATAGTGCTGTTGTTAATACTGTTTTTTGTCACCGGGGCACTGTTTTTTTATAGAAGAAACAGGATGATGATTCACAGTTACCTTAATGCCGGCTCTGTAATAAGGGATTATTATAAAGCAAAGAGTCTGGAGAGTCAGGAAGATGATAGTTTTTTTTACAAGTATTTCACTGATGAGAAACTTTCTGTCATTGATCAAGACAGAGATAAAGGGACAAGGCTTTATTCAAAGAACCTTGTTGCCATTGAGTATATAACAAACGGGAAGGAACCCGCACTTTTTAAGACAGAGGTTGACTGTGATAACAACTTTATCATTCATCTTGTCCTGGCGAGATTATGGTTAAATAATATTAAAAATCTGGAAATAGTAAGGGATACACACAAAACAGCTAATTTTTCAATAGAAAACCTTTTCAATAATTTGAAGTCTCTAGTTGTAGAAAAGAAGTTTAGTTATACCACCAATGTCCTGGAGGAGCTTTTTAAACTGTTATATGAACTTTACAGGAATGATATTATTAAAAATACAAGTGAACTTGATGCAGGAATTTTGGGTTTGACAAATGAAATATTAAAAGATCCTGTTATTTCAGGTAATAAGCTGCTGACTGAAAGGCTTAATAGTATCAGTGAACTGGGCATCCTTGCTGCTGATATGCTTGATAACATCAGCAAAGATGACGCGGAGGATTATGCCACAAGGCTTAATATTGAATATTCAGAATCCACCCAGCCTGCATTAATTCCTTTTCATATAGAAAAAACTTCTATTGCTTCTCAATACTACGATAAAAATAATGATCCTGTTGGGGCTTTCAGAAATGCTTTCAGGGCTTATATTTTCGGTAAAAGATTTAATACTCAGAATAACAGCCACTACCTGCGAAGGCTTACAAAGGTTACCGTCAACATCATTGCAATGCTACCTCGTGAAAAGACCTCACCGGAGATTACGAAAGCATTGATGAGATTGATGAAGAGACTAGGTAAGGAGCTTAAGCGTGAATATTCAAAACTTCTTGAATCATCAAGGTATAGGGAGTATTTTATTAATTCAATGTATATTCATAGAAAAGGGATGTATATGCTGACAGGTAAAATAAAGTATATTTCAGGAAATCGTTTTGATGACTTTGAAATAAGGAATCCCCTGTTGAGTAAAGCATCTGAGGAGAGGATAGTAAAGGAGATATATTGCCGCGGAAGTATAAGCGAATCGAGTCGCGGGGTGATGGAAACAAAATTAGACCATTATAAGGGTCCAAAGCATAATCACAGGGCGGTTCTACTTAAGATTGATCTGTTAAATAAAATAATAAATAATAATGTCGATGGTATACAAGAAGTTCTTTCTGAACTTGAATCTTTGACCGTTGTTAATGGGAATTATATGCCTGCAGCACTGGAATATTTTTCTCATTCACATTTTTTTCTGCTGAATTATAATACGCCTGGCAACATAAGACTGGGAGAGCTACTGGAGAAGGCAATAATCCATTCTTCTCTTTATAATTCTTATATTAAAAGCCTTAAGGGAGTTGAAACTCTTATAGATGATAGTGGGGCTGATAATATGGACAATTTAATTAAAAATGCGTATAGTGATTTAAAATTATGGAAAGTTAAAAAATGATTATAGTTTAAGACGCCTACAATATTAGTTGCATGGTTAATCGCAGTTCTTATTATGGCACATCATTTGAAATTATCCCGCTCTTAGTGGAAATTCTTCACTAAGGTATTATTTTCATACTCTTAACATGCCACCCTGTCAATCTTAATTTTTTCTTCGCTCAATATTTTTTCCCTTTTCATTTATTTCAGATATGGCTGTTTACACAATCTTTTTTACACTCTCTTATCATTTGCACATACTCCTCTCTGGCTGCTTACATTATTTAATAATATCATACCACCCTGTAATACTCCCGAATAATATTTATTATTCTGTTTCTGATGCCTGAAATGAAAATTTTTGCGAGTGATTTTCACTATATCCATGGTAAACTTTTCGGGGGCAGATCATGATTAAAATACTGTGTAAGTGCACATGCCGAAGCTGGAGTAAAAAGATTATCATGCTTTGACAATCCGTTATAAGATATTTCACCATTTGAATAATTAAAGTAATTAGAAAATAATTCATTGAATACTTTATAGCGTTTCATTTCTTTTCCCACATGATTTTCATCCTCGGGATTATTTATAATATTGAATCGTTTTTTTAAGTCCCAATCAAAAAGAATTAAATCCCCTTCGGGTATAGGGGGGCAAATAATGGAAGGAGCAACTTCATCTTTTGTTCGTCCTAAGCTCTTACATCCCGGGCTAAAAACACCTTTCAGATAGTCTATGGATATTAAAGCAACTGGCATTCTGGCAAGTTCTTGTGTACCATCTGGATTCACGATTATTTCTCCATCCAATATATAATCATCATCATTAATATCGAATGTCAGGACTTTGATAACCTCAATTCCAAGCTCTAGAAAATTAAAACAGACAAGAACATCCGTAGTTCTGCTTCTATTGTTTTCTCTGTCCATTATTTCAAGAGTGTAATATGTTGGCTCTTGGCGAAGATCAATGATTGAATTTGGATCTTTTCGGCCATTATGTAAAGCTAAATTGAGATCGTCATATTTTTTTCTTAAGTTAATATGTTCTGTAGCGAATATATTTAATTTATCAGATATATCTTTATCAATTCTCAAATTACCTAAATGAAAATTCTTAATTGAGCACTCATCATTTGGTTTAGGATTACCCTTTATTATTAATACTTCTTCAAGGAACTCACGAATAATAAATTTCCAGGGATCATTTAATTCATGAGTAAGATCCGAAACAAGTCTGCCTTGGGTATCAAAATATCGCTCTGAAGATCCCAACGAAAAGTTCCAGCCGTAAGGTTTAATATCTCTGAAGGTAAAGAGGATCCATTTTCTATTTCTATAATTAACTATTGATAAGACTCCGCCAGAAGCCCAAAATAAGTGGTATTTTTTAAGCTTTATATCTATAATGTCATCGTTAATTTTTTTTTCAGATGTAGATGATTGCCCAAGCATGAATGACTGAACTCTTGTTTCTATTTCGAGTAATTCTTTATAATTTGCTGGTACAGTTTTCTTTCTAATGGATTCTTTACCTTTTTGATTTATAACAATTTGCTCTACACCGGAACGGTCTATACAAACTTTGTAACGAAATTTATCTCTAATAAGATCTCTGTAAATGTAAATATTATTATTAAGAAGTTCTGATGCAAAAACCTCTTCGCTTAATCTTTTTTTAGATAAGTTAAATTGATCTCTACTAAGGATACCCTCGGAATTATTTTTTGGATGTGAAATAAAATCAGGATTTAATACTTGAAGATTTCTAATCGAATTCCAGGAGTGTTGAAAGCTTTTAGATAAATTTAAAATAACATTTCTAGTTTCAAAATTCTCAAGAATTTCTGAAAGTACAACTGAAATATGAAGAGCTAATGGAACTTTAAGAGTTTCACACTTATTTAATTCGCCTGTTGCGTCATAAAAATATTTGGTATAAAAGAGAAAAAAACAAAGCAAAGTAGAATAGTATGATTTAAGATTATGCACGATCCTATTATCATAATTATTAGCATTAATTGAATCTCTGTATATGCTGTATCTCAATCTAAATAAAATAATATATAGTGCTTTAAGACTTCTGTTTTCTGTATTAATTTCAATATTAAAGCTTAATAGATTTCTAACTATCTCTTCTGAAATATTACCGAGATTATCAGGAGAAAACGATTTGGAATCCACCAAGGCTGATAATAATAATTCCCCCTCTAACCGTGCAAAATCCCAGAAGTAAGGTGTAAATTTTTCAACTTCTTTTTTGATATATACTTCCTGAAAATCTATAAGGATACCTGAGGAACTACCATTATTATGATATACGAGAATATTGGATGGATTAAGATCACCATGTATACATCCCGCAAAATGGGTATCTGAGATCCCTTTTAGAGTATAGTATAATCGTTTGTATAACTGACCGGCATCAATAGGTTTTTCGTTAAAACCAAAATTAAATTTAAAATTATTTATGCAGGAAAATTCAATAATTTTTTCAAGAAAATCTGGAGTAAGATGATTCAATTTATTTTCAAACGGATTTTGATTGATCTTACGAATATCGCGATAGAGGTGATTTCTTAAACCAAGAATGATCTGTTCTAGAATTTGTGAAATTCTACCTCCATCATCCTGGCTGATATTGCCTTCAGTAACTTGATTTAGAAAATAATTTACAAGACTTTCAACATTTTCAACAGGAGGTTGATCACCGACAAATCCGTATTCAATTATTCCATAAGTAGAATTTTTATCTTCGTATTCAAAAAAGTCTTTTTCGGGATTATTTTTTAACGAACAGAAATAATTTCCACCCTCATTTTTTAATAACTTATATCCTTCTGATTCTTTTTTAATATTATCTTCAGTATCTATTTTTACAACCATACGGTATGGTTTTTTTTCAACAGATTTATAGTTCACTTTGCAAAGAAGAGTCATTGTATTTGTAAAACCTCTCGACAACACTTTTTCTATATAATAATTTTCTATATCGTCTTTGTCTGGATTGTTCTTTTGCCATGAGGCTAAAGCATCACGTAACAACCATTCTGGTTCTATTCCATTTTTTTTAAGTTTAGAATTTTTTTCTGAAAAATCGAGAGGTGTTACTAATTTAATTTCATCAAGCATTATACCATCCTTTATACAATCCGATAATTACTTATAAAATTTTAATTAATCATGCAGGATTATAATAGTTCATTATATTTGCAATCAACAGAAACTCATAATTACTTCATCGTTTTATAAAATAAAAGTTGATACAATAATAAAAAAAATCAATAAAAAAATGATAACTATATGAACAGCATTTATTAATCATCTGTATAAAATTTGAACTGGAAAAAATGCAATAATATTTAAGTTGACATTTCTCAAAATCATAGCATATTGAAAACACATCATTTAAAAAAAATCAAATCTACCTGTAAAAAAATGAAAAATTCATAAATTCCTTACGTCTTCCTTTGTAAATAATAAAAGGAAGGTACTTTATGCTATATGAAAAAATTGAAACAGGGCAGCACAATTCTATTGTTAAAAACTACCGTGGTGTAAAAACGGCTGTATCTCCAGGGACAAAAACAAGGATCTGGTGGAATCAGTCTTATGCCGTTGTTCCTCTTGACCTTCAGCAGGTGGATTTCACTTTTTCACATCAGAGCAGTGACTTTATTACCATGGCTTATAAGGGTATAATTGAGTTCTTCATCTCGGAACCAGCAATAACTGTAGAGAAATTTAACTTTGAAACAACTGAAAGTGGAATAGAATCAATTAAAGACAAGCTAAGAGATATTGTCCGCGGTGAGCTTCGTGACATAGCAAGTTCTCTGACCATGGATTCCGCTATCAAACAGAGGAGTGAACTGCTGACAAAACCTCTTCAGAAAAGAATGAATGAAATGGTAAACAACAGCCTTGAGCCATGGGGTATTCGCCTTGTAGTTCTGGTGCAGCAGGTTTTTCCCACAGATCCCGAGATTAAGCGTCAGCTTCAGGCCGAAACAAAGAATATCTATCTAAAAAAAGAAGAGACCTCAAGGATAGAAACAGAAGAGATGATTCAGAAGCGGACAATTGAATCACAGAAAATTATTGATGAAGAGAATTTTAATGCGGAGAGGGATAAGTATACAAGAGAGAATGAGCGTCTTGAACTTGAACTGAAAAAAAAGGAGAAGCAGCTTCAGAATAACAGCCAGGTTAAAAAAATTGAATCAGAATTTCTCCTTGAGGAAATTCTCAGGAAGAAGGAGCTGGATAAAGAGAATATCCTTTCTGAAACATTTATTGAACAGCTTACCTTTGATGAGCTGATAAAAAGGTTTGAGTCAGAAAAAAGGATGCTGAACATTCAAAAAGAGATAGAGAAGCTGAAAAGCGAAATAGACAGGATTAAAGTTGAAAGTGAAATCCGCAGAGAACGCGCCTTCTCAGAGATCCGTAAGGAGATGATACCTCTTGAACATATGACCGAGATTGCAGAGTCTTTATCAAATACTTTCAGAGGCGCAAATCTTTCCATCTATGGGGAGAATAGTGAATTCATGAAGCCGGTATTTTTCATTGCTGATTTTATCCTTGATAAAATCAGTTCAAGCATAGGAAAAAAGGAATAAAATTTTAATAGCAGTGCCTGTTGGTTTACGGGCACTGCTTCATTATTTATCGGGGTATTACAAAAGACAAGAAATGTCCTTCTTGAAGAGAATGTACCTCTAATAGTCATTGAAGTGGATCCTATTGAGGCAAAAATGATAGGGAGTGCTTTTATTACTGATAGCAGTATCTATGAAATTAAGAGTGACTTAATCTATACTGTTTCAAATAAATTCTTCAATAAAAAATTTTTACAAAAAAAACTGCTATTTCCATTTTTTTTTTAAAAAAAGAAAATGATTACGTCTTCTATAGTATAACGAAAAGGGAGGCGCTATGGAACATAAAAATTATATCTTACGGGATTTTATAGGTAACTTCGATTTTGATAATTATACATCGATAGAAAGCATTTTTGTAAAGATGCTTGAATTAAACGATTCATATGCCTCGAGCATATATAATGAAAAAAATTTGAATAAAGCAGGAGCAATTGAAGATCTCAAACGCTACATAGTTGTACCTTCTGATATTTTAGAAAAAAAAACAGGGATCACTGAGGCTGTCAGGCAGATGAAAAAAGAGATCTCACTGAATGCAACCGAAAAGGAGGTGATAAACTGGATCTTCAGCAACGCCAATGCTGTGAGCTGGTATTACTACAAGAAGCATTCTTCTAATCTATTTATTGAAGATATTGATATATTGAATGTAAATAGCGACAATAAGTCTCTCGAAAATCTGATCAACAAGTATTATCTGCGCGACAGATCATTTGCCTGTGAACATCTCATCCACCTAAACAGACTTGGAGTGAACTACACACTTAAAGCAGCAGTTGGGAAGCTCGATCCGGCAATTGGCCGTGAAAAAGAGATTGAGCAGATTGTAACGATCCTATTGAAAAAGCAGCAGAATAATCCTGTTCTTATAGGTGAGCCGGGAGTGGGTAAAACGCAGATCGTTGAGGGACTTGCCTGGTATCTTTATCACAATAAGGATGATGTGAATGAAAGGCTAAGAAATGCGAAGATATATGCTGTTGATATCGCGGATTTAGTTGCGAACACCAAATATGTTGGTGAGTTTGAGGCAAAGATTCTCACTGTTTTGAAAGAGCTCAAGGAGGATTCATCGGTTATTCTCTTTATTGATGAGTTCCATAAGATAATCGGTGCAGGAGCATCCAGTGATAAGCCAAATAATGATTTTGCGAATCTCCTTAAGCCAGCCATGGCCAGAGGAGAAGTGAGGATTATCGGAGCAACTACAAAAAAGGAGTATCAACGTTTTATTGCGAATGATGGAGCCTTGGAAAGGCGGATTGATATAGTGGAGGTTCGTGAAAACAGCCAGGAGGAGACGGTCAATATTTTGATGCAGGGAAAGGAGTTTTATGAAACTTTCCATAAGATAACAATCCCGACTGAGATAGTTCAACCAATAGTAAAATTAACCGTCGATTTTTTACCGATGGAGAAACTCCCGGGCGGAGCTTTTAAGCTACTTGATTATGCTTGTGCCCGGTGCGTTTTAAACAACGGGAAAGAGCTTAGTCTGAAACATGTAGAACATTCTGTTTCAAAACTGAGCCGTGTTGATATTGGCACAATTCAGCAGGATAAAGCGGATAAATTTGGGAGCATAAGAAAAAGTCTCGCAGAGACAGTATATGGGCAGGATAAAGCCATTGATGAAATGGTGAAAATGCTCGGAACTGCAATACATAACTGGAGTTCCAGGCAACGACCCCTGGGTGTTTTCTTTTTCGCAGGTTCAACCGGTGTGGGTAAAACGCACTTTGCAAGAACTCTTGCAGAAGTTCTTTTCGGTTCAGCGGAAAAGCTGCTGAAAATTGACCTCAGTACTTTTACTCAATCCATAGATAAAACAAGGCTTATTGGTTCTCCTCCGGGATATGTCGGATACCAGGAAAAAGGTGAACTGACGAATTTCGTTAAAATTAATCCGGGTTCAGTAGTGCTCCTTGATGAAGTGGAAAAAGCTCATAAGGAGATTATCAACATGTTTTTGAATGTTTTTGATGATGGAGTTATTAAGGATTCATCAGGACAGGAGTATAATTGTAAAAATGTAATTTTCCTTCTTACCTCCAACGTCGCGAGAAAAAAAATAATAAGCGATATACTCAATGGTGGAAGCTCGAATTCCAAATCTGAAAACGAAAAGAGGAGGAGTATGGATAAAGTGCTTATTGATGGAGGCTTTAGCAGGGAGTTTATAAATCGTATTGATTCCATTGTGTTTTTTAATAACCTTGATCTGTCCGCGTTGAGAAGTGTATTGGAAACAAAACTTAATGAGTACAAGAAGAAGATAAATGAAGATGGTTATGATTTTGAAGTTGGAGAGGAGATAAAGGAGCGTGTAATACAGGTGTCGGTTGAAGAAGACATGGGCGCAAGGCCGATAAACCGGTACATAAGTGAGATGATTATAAATCCACTAGCTCTATTCATCCTTGAAAACAGGATTACAAGTGGGACTGCATTAAAAATGAAATACGATGATGCATGTTGTCTTGTAATCGAATCTGTTAATAAAGGGGGTAACAAATGAATATTTACTTTACATACTTAAATGGACCGGAGCAGGGGAGGTTAGTAAAAATTGAAGATTTCCCGGCAACCATTGGTTCAAAAATAGGCCAGTCTGTACTGCTCAATGACAGGGACGCTCCATTTCAGGCCTGTAAATTAGAAAGGATAGGAGAAAACGTTTTTCTCTCAACCAGTGTTAAAAAGAAAAACATGGTTTCGTTCAACGGACACAGTTTCGAGCTTGAACAGAAAAAAAAACTGTGCAGTGGCGATGTGATTGAAATAGGAAATTCGCTGCTGCTTGTTGGAATTCACCAACCTTTAAAAAAATTTCTAAAGGAGCTGGCAATCAATGGATAAATTACAGGTTGATAACAAAATAAAGGAAATAAAGACGCTTATTGATGAAGGTAACTATGTGAAAGCATCTTCAGACCTTTCTGAGTATAGCAGAAAATTCATCTCAGAATTAAAGAATTCCAGTATGAATGTTGCGGGGGCAACTCAATTGAGATGGACTATCGAAGAATTGTCTGATCTTTCTTGCCAACTTGGTGTGTACTTTAAAAGCAAAGATGATTCAGAATCTGATAAATACTTCAGGATCGCGGAAGCATCGTTACAGGCAATACGAGATCGTCTTTTTATCTATGATGAAAAGGTGATGGTCAGGTTTGCGAAAATATATCATATAGAGGAAGATTATGATCGTGCACGGGAGTTTTACATAAAAGCCTATGATTTGACCCACGATTATATAATTCAGTTGAATATCGTGGACTGTTTGATTGAAGGGGAAGAATATAATGAAGCGCACAAATTATTGAACAAGATATTTGAAGAGATTGATATTAATGATACTACAACTATCAGGCTATACCTTTCAATGTTTGCCAAGCTTTCAGATTTGTATGTTGCCTCTGGTGACAATGATCTGGCAATTAAATGTTACAGGAAAGCAATGTCTTTTTTTTATAAGCTTCCAGCCGGAATGGATGATGAGATTGCAGATGCAGGATATTCGATCCTTAAAACCCTGATCAGTCTTTTAATCTTAAAAGAGAAATTCTCCGAATCACTGAAAGTACTCAGGAGAGGTGAACAGAAATTCAGCAATAGCAAATATCAAGGGAACATTTTTAATTTTATTGGCGAAGTATATCTTGAAATGGATGAATTTCATAAGGCTATGCACTGTTTTGAAAAAGCAAAAGCATATAGTTTAGATCAGGATAAGCTTTTTAATAATAACATAGCAAAAACATTCAACCGCATGGGACTCGAATGCTATGACAGGCGGGATTATTTAAAGGCTGCAGAGTATTTTAGTCGGGCTTTTCTCTTGGATGTTAAAATTGAATATCAAATCAGTAAAGAGATTGTTATGAAAATTGATGATGATGGAGGGATGTCATGATTAATTTTGCCGAATTTACAGATAAACAATTAAGTAAATATTATTATTCTCTTAGAAAGAAGGTTCAATTTCTTATTACAAATGAAATTGAACTTCCGGAAAAAGAGAAGCTAATCGACAGGATTGTGCTTAAAATTGATAAAAGTCGTAACTCTAAAGAGGTAAAAAAGGAGTTTTATGCTTTTCTTCTTGAGTATCTTACAAGGGAGCTGAGGCATTTATCCGTTATATACTATTGTTTTTGTAGAACTGCGGATCTCTGGTTCGGTTTTGGGGAGGAGCGGGTTGATATTTCTTATTGCAGGAATTTTATGGGTATTGATAATTATGAAGATGTGACACAGTATGATGTGGATATGATGTTTAGAAAGATCAGAGATGAAGAAAAAAAAATGAATTTAAGTATTCACACTGCTGATCAATATCAAAAATATTTTCATGATTATGAATTCGACTTTTTCGGGGCTCGGATTAAGGCTGAATCTCTTAAGGTGTTGAATAAAGATTTTGAAAGATTAGGATTCCCCTATAAAATAAAAAGTGAAATCGAATATGGAATGGTTAGTTTTTTATTTTATAAACCTGAAAGTAATGATGGCAGGGTTGAAATTGCCGGAAAAGAGATAGTACGCTCCCCCTCTTATATACTTTCTCTGGCAAGTTTTGGGGATCTCGTGAGGCGTGAATCTTTAGAAGTTATTTGCAAAAACAAGTGGTTTGACACAGAAACAATTTTTGAGTCTATAGAATGGCAAAAAAATATTAATACCTCTATCTGGAAATCATTGTCAAGAAAGGCAAAGCAGCTTTATGGTCTGGATGATAATAATCATAATGAAAAAAGAAATATAATTATTAATGAGTGCATAAAACAGGTTGAGTGGTTTATAAATGGAAGATATGCAAAGGAGTCATTAATTTCGCAATCGTTTAAAAATATGAGGTCTTCTCATGTTCAGATTTTCAAATCCGATCATGATTGGAACAGGGACAGTATACTTGAAGTGCTCGATTATGCTCTCATTGACTGGGCTTCTGATGATATTCGCGCTGGTTTTGTTTATAATCTTATTAACACTGCAAAGGTCGATAGAGAGAAAGCTGAACGCATGTTTTGGGTTTATTTGAGCGATAACTGGTTTCTTGATGCTGATGAAGAGTACATGGCTAATCAGAATGATATTCTTCATGCTCTTCTTCTTAAATTTATCAACAAAGACACTTCAATTGATTTTCAGAACCTTGAGGTGGAATATTATAGCATATTGGAATTTTTAACACAGGCAGTTACAG
This sequence comes from uncultured Leptospirales bacterium, assembly GCA_964438485.1. GTDB lineage: Bacteria > Spirochaetota > UBA4802 > UBA4802 > UBA5550 > JBBAGC01. The sequence goes on from CAYTLM010000011.1 coordinate 17,115, forward strand.
AACTTGAAAATGATATTATGGAATTTCTTAATACGCCTGTTTATCGTACAAAAGACCGGCTTATGAGATTCAGTAATATTACCTCTGATCTTTTAGTTAAGTACGGCAAATATAGTACAATTGAGGAAATGCAAAAGAACAGCGAGTACTGGGATGATATTTTTCTTTATCTAAAAAAATCTGCACCATCATTTTATAATAGTATGAATGGAATGATAGATGAGCTATGTGAGAAATTCAGAATAAAGCTGTTAAATTTTGTTACTGAGGGGAATGGTGTGATGTATAACAATAGCCTCAGGGATTATGTCTTTGGGCGTTATATAGAAGTGGGATTTTTGACAATCAGAAATGTAGATGAAGTAATGCAGGTTTTAGATAATTATTTGAAATATCGAAAACTTGATCTGCGGGATAAGGATATTGTAAAGAAACAATTTAAAGAAGTTTTGCTTAATAAAAAAGATATGAGTTATCTCTATGCAGGAGGGGACGATTTTTCAAATCCGACTCTTGAAATTCTTCAGTATTTGATGATGGATACAAATCTTGGAGAGATTGAATTAACTGATAGAGCAAAGGTTTCAGAAAATTTTATTGATGACGAGTATGGTGTCTTTCGTCAGGATGAAATTAAGTATGAAATTGAGTCGATTTGTCAATACATGGATGAAGAAGTTTACCCCGGAGAAATATCTTTGCTTAAAGTAAATAGCAGGTATTCATCAGAAGTAAAAGCACTTCTAAAAAATACTTTTCTGGAATGCGGTGAGCCTTTATCCATAAGAATAAAAAAAGTATCTGAACACTCTTTTGATGATAATTCGGTTTTATTTGAGTTATACACAGATATCCATTTCGGGTATATGGATTGCAATACATCACAGGCAATCGTCAAAATAAACAGAGAGATAAGGCCATTTGATTTTTTTTCATCGATGACAGTTGATTCAGTTTTTATCGAATACTTGCTTGATTCAGTAAAGGATGTATTGTTAAAAAAATGGAGAATAATATAAGCGTGTAGTGTCTGGAAATTAAAGTATGTTTAATTCCCGAACACTACATAATATCTAAGGTTTAATCGTGTGTTTAAATATCGAGAATTTTTATGTGAGGTATGTATGAAGCTGAATTTAACATCAATTACCTGATGAAATTTTATGACTTTTCTTTGTCAACTGCATTATCCTCTTAATTAGCTCGTCAATTTGAGTAAAAAAATAAAATTTATATCCAATTATTTCTGCCAATAATGAAAAAATCTTGAAATATAATCCCTGCTTTGTGACCCTAAACAGAGTCGGCTTTTTTATAGCAGGTAAGAGATAATAGAGGTATAAAAATGAGAGTTTCAAAATATATTCTTCCAACCTTAAAAGAGGAACCATCTGATGCAGTTGTATTAAGTCACAGGCTTATGCTAAGGGCAGGGCTTGTGCGCAAGGAATCAGCAGGGATGTACGCATATCTTCCTTTGGGATTAAGGGTTTTGAGAAAAATAACAGCAATAGTAAAAGAGGAGATGGACAGATCAGGTGCGCACGAGTGCCTTATGCCTGAAATGACAAATGCTGACTTCTGGAAGGAGTCAGGCAGATGGGATACTATGGGGCCGGAAATGATCCGTATTAAGGACAGGAACAATCTGGAGTATGCGCTTGGCCCCACACACGAGGAATCATTTACCAATCTTGTGCGATCAGTAATTTCATCATACAGGGACTTGCCTGTTAATCTTTATCAAATAAATACAAAATTCAGGGACGAGATAAGACCACGCTTTGGTGTTATAAGAAGCAAGGAATTTATTATGAAGGATGCCTATTCCTTTGATATTGATCAAAAGGGGCTTGATGAGTCCTATAATGCAATGGCACTTGCATACAGGCGGGTTTTTGAAAGATGCGGCCTTGAAACAATTTCTGTTCAGGCTGATTCAGGCACAATGGGCGGGAGCGCCTCTGAGGAGTTTATGGTTGCTTCAGAGGTTGGTGAGGAAACCCTTCTTATATGCGGAGAGTGCGATTACAGGGCAAACAGCGAAAAGGCTGAGTTTAAATATCCTGAAGCAATGAAATCTGATCCAGAGGAATTGAAAGCAGTTGATACCCCTGATATAAAAACCATTGATGATCTTGTTAAATTTTTCAACCATGATGAAGACAGGTTTTTAAAAAGCATAGTTTATGTGGCAGATGGCAATCCTGTAATGGCAGTTGTCCCAGGCAGCAGAGAGATAAATGAAGCAAAGCTTGCCAATTATCTGAAAGCAGTTGAACTTGAGCTTGCTTCTGATACTGTTGTTGAGGAATTTACAGGTGCACCTGTAGGCTTTGCAGGGCCGGTGAGTGATAAAAAAATGCGGATAATTTTTGATCCCATGATTAAAAATATAAACAATGCTGTTGTTGGTGCCAATCTAAAGGACAGGCATTATACTGGTGTTAATCCTGGACGTGATTTTAAAATTATTGAGGAGTTTGATATTACCACAGCAAGAGGGGGGGATTTGTGCCCTAAGTGCGGTAATGCTATGCGTGAAAAAAAAGGGATTGAGGTTGGCCACATTTTTAAACTGGGTTATAAATACACTGAAGCAATGAGGGTTAAGGTTCTTGATGAAAAGGGAACAGGGATTACTCCAATTATGGGATGCTATGGCATAGGGATTAATAGAACCATGGCTGCAGTTGTTGAGCAGAATAATGATGAAAGGGGTATCATCTGGCCTAAGGCTGTTGCACCATTTGATGTGCACCTTATTGGAATTGCAAAGCAGGATGGGGAAATTGCAAAAGCTGATGAAATTTACAATATGCTCATTGATGCTGGTTTGGATGTTCTTTATGATGACAGAAAGGCCAGCCCAGGGTTTAAGTTTGCAGATGCTGACCTTATAGGCATACCTCTTCGCATCACTATTGGCAAAAGCTATTTTGAAAAGGGTATGGCTGAAATGAAAATACGAAATGAAAAGGATATTTCCCTTGTAACAAAGGAATCTCTTATTGATGAAATAAAAAATTTTTATTCCTGAATGTAAAAAAGCATAAAAATAATTTTTTATTATATGTGTATATAATTTTTAATTGCACATATTTTGAAATTGTGTTTATTTTAATAAATAATAAAGAATTATATTGACATTAATTTAACTTGTAGTTAATAATGTTACTGTCTTTCTTTAAACTAAACTAAAGCAAAAAATAAAAATTAATTTAAGGGAGAATAATAATGAAGATAGTTGTCTGTCTGAAACAGGTTCCTGATATGGAATCTAAGTTTAAGATCGTTGATGACAAAAAAGTCGATGAAGCTCAAATAGCTTTTAAAATCAATGATTTTGATAACTATGCTGTTGAAGCTGCTCTCCAGTTGAAAGAAAAGCATGGCGGCGAAGTAGTTATCGTATCTGTTGGTCCTAATAGAGCTGCAAAGGACATAAGGCAGGCTTTCGCAATGGGAGCCGACTGGGGAATACATATTGCTGATGATGCTATTCTCGAAGGTGACAGCTTTGTTGTTGCAAGCACTCTTGCAAAGGCAGTTGAGAGCATTGGTGGTGTTGATCTTATTATGACAGGTGTTCAGTCTGAAGACCTTCAGGCTGGTGTTACAGGTGTAATGATAGCTGATCTGCTTAATATGCCTCATTGTACAAACGTTGT
>CAYTLM010000012.1:0-3974 GCA_964438485.1 uncultured Leptospirales bacterium
TTTTTAAGGCGGGCTTCTGCCATTTTAGTCCTGACTGAATCCTTTTCCATTGCCGGAATAACTGTATTGCCTCCAACAAAGTAATGGGTAAAAATATGCTCTCTTTCTCCAGTCATGGATGAAGCAGTTCCGGGATTTTTACTTCTTGCTGTTAAACCTGTGCCAGGTTCATCAGGCCTCTGAAACATATGGCAATCCTGGCAATGAATCCCTTCCTTGCTATAAGGACTTTTCTGCCACTCTTCATAGGTTGTATCAAACCTGGTGCCAAAAACTTCATGCCTCACATTATGACATGTTCCGCACATTGCTGATTCTGTGTGGAATTTTGAATATTCAGTACCATGAAAATCAGACTCTGCATCCTTAAATGGCCCTCTTTTTACACCAGGATCAGAATCCCCATGACCAGGATCATATTTAAACATGGCATTATAGGTTTTATAGGCTCCTGTAGTTGAGTGACAATAATCACATTGAATCCCTTCCTTTGCTATATCAGGAATTTTACTGAAATCATCAGATAATCTGACAGGAAAACCGGAAATGTATCCCACTGGCACATGGCACTTTTGACATACCTCTGCCTCTGTAATTTCATCCTTATCAGTCAAACCCACAAGGCCCTGAAGAGCAACCTCCTGATATATTACATCTTTAAAAGCAAGATTGTGCATAGAGCCTGCCCACTGTTCATAAATTTCATCATGACATGCACCACAAAACTCCGGAGAGATAAACCTGGAAAGTTCATAATGAGCTACTTGTTTTGAACATCCACCAATAAACAGAGCAATAAAAACAATAATAAAGAAATAAATTTTTTTCATTTCAAACCTCGTATTAATTTTAACCAGCAACAGATAAAAGTTATGGTAAAAACAAATTTTTTATGAAATAAAGTTTTTATATCTTATATTTATAAAAAAAAATAAAAATCAACCATTTTATGGTTAAACTTATCATAATATTAAAGCTTTTTTTAAATAATAAATTTTTATTAAAAATATAAAAATTTGTGTTGATAAAAATTAGACTAAATCCTCTCTTAATAAAGATTCTTAATAAGCATTATCTCAGAATGAGACAGAAGCGGAGGATTTTTGAATATGAAAAAATATGTTTGTACTGTTTGTGGCTATGTTTACGATCCTGAAACAGGTGTTGCTGAGGAGGGAATAAAGCCTGGTACACCATTTGAAGATCTGCCCAATGACTTTGTATGCCCTGTATGCGGAGTGGACAAAGATCAATTTGAGCCTAAATAAAAAAGATTATAATCAGGCATAGCAATAGACCTGAAATATTTTGTGGAGGATTTTTATGGATGCGGTTTTACTATCGCGAATACAATTCGCACTTACTGCCGGATTTCACTATATTTTTCCGCCTCTCACTTTTGGCATTACATTAATTATATTAATTACTGAATCCCTATATTTAAAAACAGACAAGGTTCTTTATAAAAATCTTACAAAATACCTTACTAAAATACTTGCACTTGTTTTTTCAATGGGTGTTGCTACAGGTATTGTACTGGAATTTTCATTTGGCACAAACTGGTCAAACTACTCAAGAATAGTTGGAGACATTTTTGGTGCTCCCCTGGCTGCTGAAGGGATTTTGGCATTTTTTCTGGAATCTACATTTATTGGAGTACTTCTTTTTGGAAGGGAAAGGATTTCAAAAAAAGCCTACTGGGTTGCAGCTTTGATGGTTTTTATAGGATCCCATTTATCAGGACTATGGATTATTATAGCCAACTCATGGATGCAAACCCCTGCCGGGTTTGAAATGGTTAATGGAAGAGCAGTTTTAACAAATTTTTATGAAGCTGCTATTAACTTCTCCACAATACCAAGGTACATCCATACAGTTGTTGGCGCCTGGATGGCTGGGTCCCTTCTTATTGCCGGAATAAGCTCATGGTATATTTTGAAGAAGAGGGATCTGGATTATGCAAAACCACTTTTAAAAATCTCTCTTGTTATATTTATTTTTGCAGCATTTGTACAATTTGGCACAGGTCATTACCATGCGGTTCAGGTGGCAAACACTCAACCTGTTAAAATGGCTGCATTTGAAGGCCTATGGGATTCAACTGCAGGTGCTCCTTTATCGGTTTTTGGTGTACCTGTTGCAAAAGACAAAAAAACCTATCTGGAAATTGGTATTCCAAAGCTATTGAGCCTTATGATCCATGCAGATCCTGATGCTGTTATTCAGGGACTTAACGATTTCCCTGAAGAGGTACACCCTCCTGTTTTTCTTACTTTTACTATTTATCATATAATGATAGGCCTGGGATCTCTTTTTGCTTTGATGTCAGCAATAGGGCTGCTCCTTATAAAAAGAAAAAAGCTATTTGAAACAGACTGGTACCTTAAAGGATTGCTCTTTGCCATTCCCTTACCTTTAATTTCCAATGAAGTGGGATGGATGGCAACTGAAATAGGCCGTCAGCCCTGGGCTATATACAATGTACTTAAAACAGCAGAGGCAGCTTCTGTGGTTGTGCCAGCATGGCAGATACTCCTTACTATAATATTATTCTCAATTATATACTTGCTGCTCTTTTTACTTTTTGTTAAATTCATGGTACAAATGATCAAAAAAGGGCCGGCAGAATTAATTTCAAAAAGTGGATACTAAAAGGGATAAATTATGGAAACAATTGAAATATTGCAAATATGCTGGTTTTTCTTGATAGGTATACTTTTCACAGGATACTCTGTGCTTGATGGATTTGATCTGGGAATTGGATCACTAATGCCCTTTTTAGCCAGGTCTGATGAAAAAAAGGAACTGACTCTTATAAATTCCATAGGCCCTGTATGGGATGGAAATAAGGTGTGGCTTATAACTGCAGGTGGTGCCCTTTTTGCAGCTTTTCCCCATGCCTATGCTACAGTTTTTAGCGGATTCTATTTGGCAATGATGCTGGTCCTTTTTGGGCTGATTTTTCGTGCTGTATCAATGAAGTTTTATACTCTTGAACCTGAGCGTAGAAGGTTGTGGAGTTTTACCTTTTTTCTAGGAAGTGCAATACCAGCAATTTTATTTGGAGTTGCCCTTGGAAATGTAATTGTAGGTGTGCCCCTTGACAGCGCAATGGAATTTAGAGGAAACTTTTTTACTCTATTAAGACCCTTCCCTCTTATAATTGGTCTGCTTGGATTTACAGCAATTCTTATGCAAGGTACTGTGTATGCTGCTTTAAAGACTGAAGATGAACTGCAGCAGGATGCAAGATCAGCTGCAACAAAAATATTATATGTATATGTTGCCATGCTCGCAATAGCAATTATTGCATCTTTTATATTTATGCCTCAAAATATGAATATAGTGCTTGCATGGATTTCAACAGCAATTACTCTTGTTGCGCTGTTTATGCTTAAAAAAAGTATTGCTAAAGGCAAAGATTTTAAATCATTTGTTTATTCCTCTCTGGCATTTTTATCTCTTTGGGGAATTGCAGGAAGCGTTCAATTTCCCAACCTGGTACAGGCAACAGGAGGAAGTGATTTGAATATTACAATTTATAAAGCGTCATCAGGCATACTTACCCTTTCTATTATGCTGGGAATTGCTCTTATTGGAATGCCTGTGGTGATTGCCTATTCAATTTATGTTTACAGAATATTTAGAGGCAAGGTTACATTGAACAATTAAATGCAAACCAAAACCGGACTTTTGGAAAACAATAAAATTCATAATCAAAAGTCCGGAAAATATAAGAATCATTATTAAAAATTTATGGAGGAAAAAATGACAAACCGTTTTGAAATTTACAAATGTGATGTATGTGGGAATATTATCGAAGTTCTACACGATGGAGCACCAGCACTTGTATGCTGTAATGAGCCTATGAAGCTTAAAGAAGAGCTATCAGCTGATCAAACAACAGAAAAACATGTTCCTGTTATTGAAAAAACAGCTGATGGTTTTAAAATCACTGTGGGATCAACACTGCA
>CAYTLM010000012.1:4074-20748 GCA_964438485.1 uncultured Leptospirales bacterium
CTGTTATTGAAAAAACAGCTGATGGTTTTAAAATCACTGTGGGATCAACACTGCACCCAATGGAAGAGAAACACTACATTGAATGGATTGAACTCATTGCAGATGGTGTGTCCTATACCCAATTTTTAAAACCCGGTGACAAACCAGAAGCTTTCTTTAAAATAGATGCTGAAAAAATTACAGCAAGGGAGTACTGTAATATCCATGGGCTATGGAAATCACAAAACTAAGAGGAGATTAAACAATGGCTCAAACTTCAGAGGATAAAATTTTAAAGACTTTAAAAAAAGAGGGAAAACCTCTTAAATCTGGTGAAATAGCTGAATTAACAGGCCTTGAAAAAAATGATGTTACCAAAGCTATTAAAAAGCTTTCAACTGATGGCAAGGTTGTTTCACCTAAAAGGTGCTTTTACGAAGCTGTAAAATAAACTAATATAGATGTTAATTTATTAACATGAATTACAGTTCAAAATCGGCGGCTATAGATTTTTCTTAGAAAAGCCTGTCATTCCGACCGAAGTGGTAACGTAGGCAAGAATTAGGGAATTGTGAGATTCCCGCATGCGCGGGAATGACAACACTCACAAAACTGTACCGCTACCTTTAAAAAAAAACGGAAGAATCAAGTTCTTCCGTTTTTTTTATTATCATCAATTTTAACTCTAACAGGCATTGCCTCCAAGGACGACAAATCCTGCCCCATACTTATCTTTTCTGAAATCAATCGTAATATTGCGCGCAGAATTAACATAATCTTCAACTCTCCTGTCATAGGCTATTTGTACATCATTACTGGTAACTACATTTTCATTTTCTTCCAGTTCATCCAGAACCAGTCCCAACCTGGGGCCCCCTCAACCAAAACCAGCAATATTAAGCCTTAGCACCGGATTTTTATAACCTGAGTTTTTCATCAACTCAACAACTTCAGTTTTTGCATCATTCGTAATTGTTACAGCCATTATGTGCACCTCTTCAAGTTTTAATAATTAACAATTTAATAAAATAGTTGACAAGCGTCAAGCCTTTTATTAAATTAAAATCATCTAAAATGCTAAAAATTGATAATTTCCTGATTTATATAAATCATAAATTAAACAGACTTAAAGGGTTGCTTTCAAATTACACATAAATTATTATTTTTTTTGGATTTAACTTAATGATTAGCTACATATATAAAAATGGAGGATTTAATGGAACACTTTAATCTAATAGTAATAGGCGGCGATGCTGCAGGAATGAGTGCTGCCTCACAGGCAAGAAGAAAAAACAAAGAAATGTCTATAGCTGTTTTTGATAAAGGAAAATTTGTTTCCTATGCAGCATGCGGTACCCCCTATCTGCTTGCCGGGGATGTAAAAAACCATGAAGACCTTATAGCTATTGATGTTGATGCTTTTATAAATAAAAGGAAAATAATTATAAAAAGACATTCTGAAGTTACAAAAGTAGATTTTGATAAAAAAACAGTATATGTTAATTCGAATAATTCCATATCTGAATACACCTATGATAAACTTGTAATTGCAACAGGTGCAAGCCCCTTTATCCCTCCTATTTCAGGAGTGCAAAATCCCAACACCTTTGTTCTAAGAAATCTTGAACATGCACTTATAATTCAAAATTTTATTGAAACACATAAGCCCGAAAAAGCTGTGCTCATTGGTGGAGGATTGATTAATCTTGAGCTCTCTGAAGCATTTACAAGAAATAATATTAAAACAACAATAATAGAAAAAATGCCTTCAGTTGCCGCTAATATGTCCCCTGAAATACAGAAAGTTATAAATGAAAAGCTTGCAGAACAGGGTGTTAATGTAATTCCCAATGCAGATGTTTCTGAGTTTATTTACGATAATGGAATATTAAAAATAAAAGGCTCAATGGGTACTGTAGAAACAGGATTTGCTGTTTTGTCAGTTGGGGTGCGCCCTAATACAGCCTTTTTGAAAAACACCCCTCTGGCATTGCATGAAACAGGTGCTATAGTAGTTGATGAAAAAAGCAAAACCAGCATACCTGATGTATTTGCAGCTGGCGATTGCGCAACAGTAAAAAACCTCATTACAGGTAAAACAGAGTATATACCTATTGCAACTACAGCTAATAAACAGGGACGGGTTGCCGGACTCCAGGCAGCTGGTGTTGAAACTGAAATATTCAAAGGATCCATTGGTTCACAACTGGTAAAAATTTTTGATCTCCAGGCAGGTAAAACAGGTTATAATAGCAGGGAAGCTGAAAAGCATGGAATTAAAACCATTGAAAAAGTTACAGATTGGCAATCACGGCCTGGTTATTGCCCTGAATCTGCCCCTATAATCACAAAGCTTACAGTTGATGAAAAAACCCGTAAAATTATTGGCGGTGAAATCGCCGGAACTGATGGTGCTGCATTGCGTATAAATACAGTTGCCACTGCTATTACTGCAGGAATGACCATTGAAGATTTTGCATATCTTGATATGGGCTATGCACCACCATTTTCGCCTGTCTGGGACACTATTTTAGCAACAGCGCAGATGTTTATAGAGCGATAACTATAAGTACTGGATTGACAAATGATCTATACCCCTCCGAATAAATATGGGAATGGCTGAGATACTTATACTATCGGTCTCATCTGGATAGTCATAAAGTTCCTTCTACCGGTATTGCAATTTTAAAGCAATACCGGTAGAAGAATTATCAGCTTAAACAAAAGCTCCTTTCTTTGAATTTTTATCAAGCATAGCAAGATGATGATATGTGTCACGGTTGTGTGTTACAAGATATATTACTCTGACACTCTCCGCATCAAGCAATGTTGCGTCAGGAAATTCTTTCTTAACAACAGCGAGCCTTTTATAAGCCGTTGTCATTATTTTTTCCTTATCTCCAAAAACCATAGCGCCTGTGATACATGTTTTCACGCATATTGGCACCTGGTTTGCTTCAATCCTTTCAAGGCACATGTCGCATTTATTAATTATACCGGTCTTTTCATCTCTTCTTGGTATATTATATGGACAGTATTCCTTCATCATGAGGAAACCCTCCTCAGATATTTTTTTCGTCTTTTCTGTAAAAATTACAGCTCCAGTTGCTTTATCAATTACCACTGCTCCCTTCACATGACCATCTGCAGCAAGCTTACACAGTGGCTCTACACAGTGACGGCATTGATCAGGAAAGAAATTCCATATTACACGGTCTTTATCCTTAAACTCATTAAAGCGGACAACTTTATAGTTCAACGCATTGAGATCAGGCGGATTTTGATGGCTCCCCCATCCTAGCTGCTTAGTCCTGTTTGGTCCAAATCCCTGCCACTCTTTGCAGGCTACCTGGCATCCCCTGCATGCGGTACATCTCGATGTATCTATAAAAAATGTCTTAGACATGGTTTCCTCCTGTCATTTCATCCTCTGATGTTACTCCCTCAATAGCAAGTTCTGTAATTTTATCAGCTTTCCTGATATTTACGCAACATGCCTTTGCTTCATAAATAGTCGTGTTAGGATCACCTGCATTTATAGTCAGACGATTTGTTGTATCTCCACACCCTTTCTTCGTCCATCCAAACGCAAAGGGCATGCCAATAAGATGAACTGTTTTACCCTGAATTTTAAAAGGTGTTATACGGACAGTTACCATTGCAGCAGCCTCAACACGTCCTCTTGCACTTTCTACTATTACCCCGTCCCCATTTTTAATCCCTTTCTCTTTTGCAAGCTCGTGGCTCATCTCCACATATAACTGGGGTTCAGCTTCTAATAGCGCAGGATGGTTTCTGGTTTCACTTCCGCTGCACCAGTGTTCTGTCATATTATATGTGGTAAGGACAATCGGAAACCTTGGGTCTCCTGGCATAGCAATTTTATCATGATCGCTTACAAGTATCTTTGCACAGGGATTGCTTAACTGACCTGAAAACTCATGTCTTGTAAGAGGAGTTTCTGCAGGCTCATAATGTTCAGGGAAAGGGCCATCTACAAGACCAGGACCGAAAAGACGGCCTACTCCTTCAGGCTGCATAATAAAGGGATATTTCCCATCCTTGTGCGACATGGGAGGATAGCCTCCGTCAGGGGTATCTCCGACCCATTTAGCGCCATCCCATTCAACAACGACTTTCGATGAATCATAGGGCTGTCCATTAATATCACAGGATGCCCTGTTATAAAGAATTCTTCTGTTTGCCGGCCATGCCCATGAGAATTTCGGGTAAAGTCCAAGTTTCTTTTCCTGATCTGTCTGTTCATGACTGCGCCTCTTCATCATGTTGCCCTCTTCTGTAAAGCTGCCAGCATAAATCCAGCTAAGCGAAACAGTGGAACCGTCATCAACAAGTTCTGTAAAACTGCCAAGCTGTTTCCCTTTTTTAGGGCCGCTTACATAATAACCATTTATTTTTTTTGCAATTTTTTCTGCATCATACTTTGCATACCAGTCAAGATTTACAATAGGCTCCTTAAAGGTACCTCCCTCTTTTTTATAAAGCCTGATTAATTCATTCATAATATCAATTATTATCTGCCCCATGGGCTGCGACTTACCCCTTGGCCTTGTAGCCTGGTTATGCCATAATATCCATCTGCCGCTGTTTGCCACGCTGCCCTCTTTCTCTGCACGGTGCGCTGCAGGAAAAAGGAAACATTCTGTTTTGACCTCCTTGGGATTCATACCCGGACCATGCCAAAAATCAGTTGTTTCATTATGATATATATCCGCATAATAAATCCAGTCAAGATTCGCCATTGCCTTTCTTGTCTTATTCGCGTTAGGTATACTCTGAGCCGGGTTAGATCCGAAAATAGAGGCACCTTTAATTTTACCATTATATATATCTTCCCATGCAAAAAGAAATGAATTATCGCCTTTATTCCATGCTGAAGCTGGTTCAAGTTTAGGAATCCAGCTGTAACAGAAATCATTTTCCTTTGTAGCAGCTTTTCCCCACCAGCCTTTTAAAAGACTAGCCATATACTTAGGCTTGTTTTGCCACCAGTTTGCACTTTTGCTATCTTTACAGATCGGTGTCTGTTTTTCATTATACTCAGCTAAAGTAGTTTCATTTGCCCTGGGTACATTAAGATAACCGGGAAGACTATAGTATAACATAGCATGATCTGTCGAACCCTGAACATTGGGCTCTCCTCGCATGGCATTAACACCACCCCCTGCTACGCCTATATTACCAAGTAGAAGCTGAACAATCCCGCCAGTACGGATATACTGAACACCAACTGTATGCTGTGTCCATCCAAGGGCATACATGATTGTTCCTGTCTTATCCGGCTTTCCTGTATCAGCAAACTCTTTATATACTCGCAAGAGGTTTTCCTTTGATACACCTGTTACAGATGATACTCTATCAAGATTATATCTTGAATAATGCTGCTTTAAAAGCTGAAACACGCACTTTGGATTTTTAAGAGTCTTATCAGATTTGATAAGACCATTTTCATCTGTTTCATACTGCCAGCTAGATTTATCATACAACTTGGTTTTGGGATCATACCCTGAAAAAAGGCCATTGTTAAAACTGTATTTACTGTTTACGATCAATGAAGCATTAGTATAGTTCAGTACATAATCATAAAAGTATTTCCTGTTTTCAATAATATATTTGATCATCCCGCCCATAAAAGCTATATCTGTACCGGATCGAAGAGGTACATGAAAATCTGAACGCGCAGATGTCCTCGAAAACTTAGGATCAACATGAATAATCTTTGCGCCCCTTTCCTCTTTTGCCTTGAGTACCCATTTAAAAGTCATGGGATGGTGTTCAGCAGCGTTGCTCCCGATTATTAAAGCACAATCCGTATTCTTGATATCAATATAGTGATTAGTCATTGCTCCGCGCCCGAAACACTGTGCAAGAGCCGGGACTGTTGAACTATGGCACACACGCGCCTGATGATCTATATTCACAACACCCATTGCAGCAAGAGCCTGACGATGCACGGCAAGCTCTTCATTGCTCATCTGAGAAGACCCTGCATGAAAAATTTCATCACAGCGATTTACAACCTGACCAGCTGCGTTCTTTTCTTTAAAATATTCATCCCTGGTATCCTTAATACGCCTGGCAACCTGACCTACCATCCAGTCCCAGTCTTTCACCTCCCATTTATCGCTAAACGGGGCACGATACAGGGGTTTAAGTACCCGCTTATTATCGTTAATCTGCGACAACATTGCAGAACCTTTAGCACAAAGTGCTCCTTCACTTACAGGATACATAGGATCACCTTCAGTGCTTACAACCTTCCCGTTTTTTACATGGGCAATATACTGACAAATAACAGAGCAATAGGGACAGCTTGTAATGATCTCCTTGGCACCCTGTATTTTCAGTTCTTTGGCATAAGATTCAGTCACCAGATAATTTATGCCAAGCCCACTAAGAGTAAGTGCGCCGGCACCAGCTCCGGTCACCTTCAATAATTCCCGGCGTGTTAACTTCATCTAAATCCTCCTGTATTTTTTTGCATTTAGTAATAATAAGCCATATACCTGATTAAAACATCCGCAGGTGAACAGGAACAGCCATGCTCAAAAGATATCTCCTGTTCACCTGCTTATTAAAATAAAACTTACAGTTTTAAAGCTTTTCAACATTAACAGCACATGCCTTAAACTCCGGAGTTTTTGTAACTTTATCAGAAAAATTACTTGTCAGCCAGTTGCAGTTTCCATCTCTATAATGAAAAGTCATCCAGACCATACCTGCGGGAACCTCTTCAGTCACACGAGCAGGAACCTTTACTTCTCCTCGTCGTGATTTAACACGAATAATTTCACCGTCTCCAATATCAAGCCGCAGAGCATCCTCAATTGAAATATCAGCGGTTTCGTGTTTATAAATCAAATCCATCCCACTACGCCCTGTCTGAGTCCTTGTATGGTATTGGGAAAGCCTTCTCCCTGTACTAAGCACAAAAGGATAATCTTCATCCTCCTCTTCACCAGGAGCAGCCCATTCTATTGCTTTCAATATTCCTTTTCCGTGAGTAAATTTCCCATAACGGTGAAGAACTGCCGTTCCAGGGTGTTCCTTATTTGGACAGGGCCACTGCAGACCATCCTCCTCAATTCTGTCAAATGTGATACCCGCAAACATCGGGCATAGTACTGCCAGTTCTTTATCACATATATCTTTACCGCTGTTTGATGACCAGTTATGCCCCATTTTTGCAGCCATCTCTTTAAATATCAGCCAGTTCGGTTTAGCTATACCTGGAGCTTTCTTTATAGCTCGTACCATACTGACCCTTCTTTCAGCACTGGTAAATGTTCCTTCATCTTCACACCATGCTGCTGATGGAAGAATTACATGGGCAAATTTTGTTGTTTCATTCGGGAATATATCCTGCACTACAAGAAATTCCGCTGATGCCAGGCAATGCTCTGTATGAGTAATGTTTGGTTCCGCATTAGCAAGATTTTCACCAAATACCCACAGCCCCCTGATTTTTTTACTTTCAAGGCCATTCAACATATCAGGAATCATAAGCCCTGGGTTTTTTGAAAGTTCATTCACTCCCCATGCTTTTTTAAATTTAGCTTGTGCCTCGGGATCTGTGACTTTCTGGTAACCGGGGAATACATTCGGTAAAGCACCCATATCACAGGCACCCTGCACATTATTCTGTCCACGAAGAGGATTAACTCCTCCAAATTCCATTCCCATATTTCCAAGGAGCATCTGAAGATTAGCACAGCTCATAACATTATCAGTACCACATGTATGCTCTGTTATACCCAGAGTATAAATGAGCATTGTTGGTTTTATTGAAGCCATCTGCCTTGCAATTTTAACGATCAGATCAGCAGAAACCCTGCTTATTTCTGCAGCCTTTTCAGGAGGATATTTCTCAACCATAGCTTTTAGTTCTTCAAAGCCTGTACAATTCGCATCAACGAATTTTTTATCATAAAGATTTTCAGCAATAAGTACATGCATTATACCGTTAAGAAAAGCTACATCAGTTCCAACTTTAATCTGGGCAAAAATGTCAGAACGCCTTGCCAGTTCATTTTTTCTGGGATCAACAACAATAAGCGGCGCACCTTTTAAATGAGCCTGTTTTACGAAATATGATGCAACAGGGTGAGCTTCGGTCATGTTTGAACCTATAACGAAAAACTGTTTAGCGTTTTTAAATTCACCTATAGAGTTACTGCTTGCGCCTGAACCAAAAGATGCAGCAAGACCAGCAACAGTTGGCGCATGACATACACGGGCACAATGGTCGATATTGTTTGTTTTAAAAACCGCCCTGAAGAGTTTCTGCATATTGTAAGAGTCTTCATTAATACTCCTTGCACAGCTTACTCCAGCTACAGCATCAGACCCTGATTCTTCTATTATACTGGTAAACCTGGATTTAATAAGGTCAAAAGCCTCATCCCAGCCTGCTTCCTTAAACTCGCCATTTGCCTGTCTTATAAGAGGTACTGTAAGCCTTTCTTCAGAATAAATAAAATCATAAGCAAAACGGCCTTTAACACAGAGGTGGCCATCATTAGGCTTTGCCCCTTCAACGCCTTTTATACGGACAATCTGATCACCTTTGACATGAAGCTCCTGCTGACAGCCCACGCCACAATAGGGACAGGTGGTTCTTACTTTTTGTAGATTATCAAAAGCTCTCCCCTTACCAATGCGTTTCTTTTCGTAAAGAGCTCCCACCGGGCAAACCTGGACACATTCACCGCACTGAACACAGGAGGATTCACCCATAAGCTTATCATCATCACAAATTATCACTGTCTCCGATCCCCTGTAACCGAAATCGAGGACTTCATTTACAACAAGACGGTTACACGCTTCAACGCATCTGCCACACAGAATACACTTATTATCATCTCTCATTATCATGGGCGACGAATCATCTTTTGGCACATAGTTCTCAACCTTAAAAGCCGGGAGCTCTATACCAAGATAATATGCAGCATCCTGAAGTTCACAGTCGCCATTTCTTTCACAAATAAGACAATTATGATTCCCATTGGCAAGAAGCAGATTTACAACCATTTTCTGAGCTTCAATAACACGGGGACTATTTGTTATAACCTTCATATTTTCCAAAGGAATTAGATTACAGGATGTCTGAAGGCTTCTTGTCCCGTCAATTTCAACAACGCAGATTCTGCACTTGCTGGCAGACCCCAGTTTGGGATGGTAACATAATGATGGAATGAATATTCCATTTTCGCCTGCTATCTGCAGAACAGTCTTATCTCCATCAATGTTAAACTTTCTCCCATTAATAACAAATTGTTTACTCATTCTTTAATCTCCTCTATAATTGTATTCTTATTATTACTCAAAACAAGAAAAACATAAATCCTATACGCACGAGAACATATCCTGAGCGTTCTCATGAAATAGATAATCAATAGAGATATGATGATGAGTGAATCAGAGGCTGGAGATTATTAGCTGCTGCTTTAACCGAGGTTATTTTTTTTAAATAGAGTGCGAACAGCAATATAACAGACCGGACTGATTCAGCTCCGGAATCTGACAATCAGACAGAACCTGCCTGAAATGCTCTCCGCATCACATCTTTTGACGCGAATAGATCATGCTGTTCTCCTTAGAGTATAATTATTATAATAAAAAATCTGAAACTTAAAAAAGTCTTTTAAGCAATAATATGTTAGCTTTAACATATTATAAAAATAATTATAGTTTATTTAGAATAAGCGTAAACAACCTGTCTTTTTATGCAACAACTTTTTTAATAAATTAAATTAAAAAAATCAATTCATGTCCTGTGTTCAACAATTAGTTAACAAAAATTATGCATTGTATTGCTATATGTTGCAAAAATCAGCATTTATACCCCCAATCTCCTCGCATGGGTGACAAATACGTCCTCAAGCGTAGGGGGTATTTTTGTCAGATTAAAATCCCTTACTCCCAGGCTTTTGAGAACTTTTTCCAGTTCCTTTTTTACAGGCACCCCTTTTGTGCTAAGGATATGTATGTCACTGCCAAAAATTGCAGCCTCATCAATAAAGGGAATATGAGACACTGCATCAAATATCTTTATAAAATTTTCCACCTGCAATGTATAAACATCATAATCAAGTTCTTTTTTAAGCTCTTCAGGCGTTCCATAGGCAATTATTTTCCCTGCAATAATAAGGGCCATACGACTGCAATGCTCAGCCTCGTCCATGTAGTGGGTTGTAACAAATATGGTTTTCCCCCTGCGTGAAAGATCATAAATAAGATCCCAGAAATTTCTTCTCATTACAGGATCAACACCTGAGGTTGGCTCATCAAGAAAGAGTATTGAAGGGTCATGAATTATGGCACTGCCAAGTGCAAGCCTCTGCCTTATTCCACCTGGAAGCAAAGCGACCATTTGATTTTTCCTCTTCCCTATTTCAGCCATATCCAAAACATAATCAATCCGTTCCTTTAAATGATCACCTCTTAGCCCATATACGCTGCCAAAAAACTCCAGGTTTTCAACAACAGTCAAATCTGTGTATAGAGAGAACTTCTGTGACATGTACCCTATTGAGTTCTTTATTTTAATCTGCTCTGTAACTATATCATAGCCTGCAACAAAGCCCTTTCCCTCTGATGGAGTAAGTATGCCGCAAAGCATCCTTATTGTAGTACTCTTTCCTGCACCATTAGGGCCAAGAAATCCAAATATTTCCCCCCTGCTCACTGAAAAATCTATATTATCCACTGCTGTAAAATCACCAAATCTTTTTGTCAGCCCCTTAACCTCAACAGATATGTCCATTACTCAAACCTCCTGTTAATCCTGTTTACACTGAGCAAGAGGAGTATTGTTGAAAGCACGATAAGGCCCAGCAGTTCAGCCCACAAAAAAGAAATACCCACACCTTTTAGAAAGATATCCCTGATTATTGTAATGAAATATCTCATAGGATTTAAAAAAGTAAGTGCCTGAATAGACAGAGGCATTGAATAAATGGGAAAGACAAATCCAGAGAGCATTATTGATGGGAAAAAAAATAAAAATGTTGAAAGCATAGCCTGCTGCTGTGTTTGAGAAATAGTAGATATATAAAGCCCCAGAGCAAGCGTGGAAATTATATAAAAGGATCCACAAAAAAGTAGTAAAATAAAACTTCCATTAAAGGGTACCTTGAACCACAGGATAGCCACAAGTGTAATTGCTACAATATCAACAAACCCAATAATAGCAAAAGGAAGAGCCTTGCCTGCAACAAACTCCATTGGCCTTATAGGTGATACAATAATCTGCTCAAACGTTCCACTCTCCCTTTCCTTAACAATTGACATTGCTGTCATCATAATTGTTATAAGAGCAATAAGAAGCCCAAGCACACCCGGAAGATAAAAATTTCTGCTCGTAAGATCAGGATTAAACAGAGTTCTCTCATGCAACTCAATACCCTGAAGAGCTTTCCCTGCTGCTGCCTCTCTTGCAAACATCATAGTAGTGATTTTATTCTTCATATATTTTTTTGAAAAATTTTCAACAATCTGATTAATGTAAGTCATCACTACAGATGATCTTAATGAATCTGTTCCATCCACAATAATCTGTACATCTGCAGAAGTCCCCTTTTTAAGCCTGGATGAAAAATCATGGGGTATGCTCATGAAAAAATCAATTTCACCTTTATCAAGAAGAGCAGCTCCTTTATCTGTTGATTCGATATTTTCATAATATGTAAAATATCCGCTTGAGGTAAACCTTTCGATGAACTCCCTGCTTTCATATGTCCTGCTGCTGTCATGAACTGCCATTTTAATATTCACAACATCAGTATTAACTGCATATCCAAAAATAACAAGCATGAGAATAGGCGACCCAAAAAGCATCATTTTCATTCTCTGGTCACGGAGTATCTGCCTGAACTCCTTGGAAACAAAGCTTTTTAATATATTTATTCTGACAAATCCAGTCTTCATGGTGTCACCTTAATTCTCCGGCAGAGTAAGAGTTATTTTCTTTATTGCTATTGCCAGTACAATGAGCGCATAAATGAATAAAAAAAGAATCTGTGTCCACAAAAGCATAATTCCTATGCCCTTGAGTGCAATCCCCTTAACAATAATTATAAGATACTTGGCAGGAACAATGTATGTAACAGCCTGAATCAGAAGGGGCATATTATTAATCGGGAAAACAAAGCCGGAAAGAATAAAAGAAGGAAGGTATGTTGTAACCATTGCAATCTGAACTGAAAGCACCTGGCTTTTTGTTGCTGCTGAAATAAGGATACCAAACCCTGAAGTCCCTACAAGGAAAAGTATAGCCAAAAGACAAAATTCTATGAAATTACCACGTAAAGGCACTCCAAAAATAAAATAACCAATGCATAGAGTTACAACAACATCAAAAAGCCCAATAAAAAGATAAGGAATCAGCTTGCCTAAAACCAGCTCCCAACCGCGCACTGGTGTGGTAATTAAAGTTTCCATTGTACCCCTTTCCCATTCCCGCGATATTGTAAGAGAGGCTATAAGGGAGGATATGATTGCAAGAACAAGCACAATTAATCCTGGTATAATAAAATTTTTACTCTCAAGTTCAGGATTATACCATATTCTGCTTCGCACATCAACAGGCGGAGTTATCCTGGAAAACCCTGCTTTCTTAAGCTCTGATATTTCAATATCCATATTATACGCTGCAACAATTGCCTTCATAAAGCCTGTTGCAACAGTTGCTGAAGTTGAATCTGAACCATCCACAAGAAGCTGAACAATTGTCCTCTTTCCTGTTTTTTTTGTCTTTTCAAAATCAACAGGAATAACAACTGCCATTATTGCTCCACCTGAATCAAGATACCTGTCCACCTCCCTGTAGGAATCAGCATAAGCAACAATATCCAGATACTCAGTATGGGTAAACTTTTCTATAAAACTACGTGAAGCACTAGTCCTGCTTTGATCGTATATTATTGTTTTTACATGCTTAACATCCATTGTAAGAGCAAAACCAAAAAGCATCACAAGAAGCACAGGAACAATGAGCGACAATATAAGGCTTCGCTTGTCCCTTCGTATCTGCAGCCATTCCTTGTCAGCAATTGTTAAAAGACGAATTAGTGAATTATACACTCTCATGCCCTTCGCCTTTCATCAAAATATCCATAAAACAGTTTTCAAGATTAGGAACGCGCTCCTTGATTGTATATTTTTCAGATCCGCTTTTAGAAATTATTTTTTTTATTCTATCTATATCCTTTTTTTTATTACGTAGAAATATCTTTAAAGTTTTTCCTTCACGGATAATTCCATGAAATTCTCCGCTTGCATTAATTGCCTCTTCTATGCTCCATATATCATCAGCTTCAATCTCTATAAGCACACCAGACACAGAGCTTTTTACTTCCTTTGGTGTGCCAAGCCTTATGAATTTTCCCTCATGCATGAGTGCAACCCTGTTACACCTTTCAGCTTCATCAAGGTATGCTGTGCTGACAACAATAGTAACACCATTGGCAAGAAGATCGTAGAGTATCTTCCAGAATTCTCTCCTTGAAACAGGGTCAACCCCATTTGTAGGTTCATCAAGAAGCAATAGACCGGGGCTGTGTATAAGACAGCAGGCAAGCCCAAGTTTCTGTTTCATTCCACCAGACAGATTCCCTGCAAGCCTGTCTTTAAAAGGGCCTAATCTGCTGAATTCATAAAGCTTTGGGATACGTCTGATAATTTCCTTGTTCCTTATACCAAAAAGTCTTCCAAAAAAACGAATATTCTCCTCAACAGTAAGATCCTCGTATAGGCCAAATCTTTGCGGCATGTATGCCATACTCTCCTTTATCCTGAACCTGTTCTTTGCCACATCCATTTTATCTATAAGTATAGTTCCTTCAGAAGGGAGCATTATTCCGGCCATTATGCGGAGCAGGGTGCTTTTTCCTGCACCATCAGGCCCCACTATTCCGAAGATCTCTCCCTTCTTCACATCAAATCCTGAGAGATTAACTGCCATATTCTCTCCAAACTTTTTTGTGAGATTATTAACAGTAATCATTTCCCTTTCTCTTTTAATAGTATTTCAGCATCTGCAGGCATACCTGGTTTAAGTATCATATCCTCATTTTCAATTGCCACCTTTACCGCAAATACAAGCTTAACGCGCTCCTCTTTTGTCTGTATTGTCTTGGGAGTAAACTCAGCCTTGTTGGAAATTGAAACAACTCTTCCTGCAAAAATTTTATCAGGAAAGGAATCTATCATTACATTGACCTTTTGCCCAAGGTTTACAAAACCCAGTTTTTTCTCATTAACATAAATATACATCCAGGGCTTTGAAAGATCAGCAACAGTAAGCACAGGAGTTCCGGGGAAAGCCATTTCACCTGGCTCAAGGTTTGTATCAAGAACTGTGCCATCAAGGGGTGAATAAATAACAGCATAATCAATTGCTGCATCAACATTAGCCATTGCAGCTTTTGCTACCTTATAGGCTGCCTCAGCATTATCAAGCTCACGGCGTGATACTGATCCGGTTTTATACAGATCATTTACCCTCTTATAGTTCTTTTCCGCATTTCTGAAATTAGCCATTGCTGAAACCCTTTGTGCTGAAAGCTCATCATACTGGAGCTTAACAAGAAGATCCCCTTTTTTCACATCAGTACCCTCTCCATGGGGGATTTCAGAGACTCTACCGGAAATTTTTGAACTTATATCAATTTCAGTAACTTCTATTGTGCCGCTTCCACTTATGCGATCATTATCCTTTTCAAGATGCCTGAACACTTCAAAATAGAGAATTGAAACTGTTACTACTACAATTACAATTGCTATAGGTATTATCTTTTTATTTTTCATCTCCATTCCTCCAGTATAATATTATCATTTTCAACTCCAGTCTCCTTTTTAAGCTCTGCCAGGGCAACATAGTATGTATAAAGGGCATTTATATACGATGTTTTTGCAAATGTAAGAGCCAGCTCCGAAGCTAACAGTTCTGAATTTTTGATAACCCCTGCCTTATAGCTCTCCCTTGCAATACGCAAACCCTCTTCTGCTGTTTTAACATTCTCTTTTTGTGAAGTTATTGTCATGTATGCAGTGAGAAGTTTTGAATAAGCAGAATTAATCGTAATATAAATTGCACTTCTAAGCCTGGCCAGTTCCTCTTCACCCTCCTGAATTTTCAGTCTCTCCTCCCGCTCCTGTGCCCTTACACTATCCGTTGGGAAAAGTGAGCCCCATCTGTAAGTGGCAGCAACCTTCACCTGCCAAGTATTTTGCCAGTAATCAGTGCCAGTAATGCCTGAAAAATCTGGAGTAGCTGGTCCTGTTGATGGAAATTCAATTTCATTAGGTGCAAGTCTGGTTAAGCCATAGTATCCACCTATGGAAAAAGTGGGCCACAGATAATAGGATGAATAGGCACTTTTTGAATCTTCAGCAGCCTCAATTTTTTTCTGAATCTGTATAACCTCAGGCCTGTTCTTTAAAGCAACAGATGTAAGCAGATCAATTTTTTTATCAACATTATCGCATACAACAGGCTTAACTTCACCTTTAAGAACATCTTTCTGCACTGTGTATAACCCCCTTTTCCTGCCAAGCCTGTGATTAAAAATTTCAAATGCAACGCGACTTTCGCTTTCAGCAGCAAAAAGTTCAGGCTCCTGGTTCATCATCTGCACCTGGGCTTGAAGCATTTCAAACTTCGGAACTACACCAGAACCATACATATTTTTTACATCATTAAGATTAGCCTTAAGAACAGCCAGAGATTCCTTTCTAAGGTCAATTATCTCATCTGCAAGAAGGAGATCAAAATAGCTTTTAATAACACTATACTCAACATCGCTCTTTATCCTTCTCAACTCCTCATTGGAAACAGAGTATGATTTTTTTGAAGCCTGGAGTGAATTATAGAATACACCCGGATTAATCCCGAACCTCATCTGAATAAATTTAATATCAGCCTGCCCGTCCGAAAGGCTCATGAATCCACTTTCACCATACTGCCTCAAAATAGAAGCCTCAGACTCAAGCACTGGCATAAGCTGACCCCAGACAGTATTCACCTTTTCCTCTGCAATGCGAGCCCGTAATTTGGCTATTTTGTAATCATGGTTATTTTCAAGTGCAATCTTCAAAGCCTCGTCAACATCAATCCCCACAGGTTCGGCCTTGAGATTCAGTGAAAAAAATAAAAGCAAAATTATAACAAGACTTCCCCTGCTAATAATATGCCTTATTACCTGATTCATTTCCCTTCCTCCTTCACCTCTATCCCGTTTTTAAGAATCATGAACATATGAGCCTTGAATTCTTCATATTAAACAACCTATTGTATATTTATCAATAATAATTAAAAACTGGAGAATATTAAATTAAGAACAGAACTTTTACAAATAAAATATTGACAAACCCTTTTTTATCATGTAGTGATTTGCCATTAAAGAGGATTTTGCATGCAATCAAAAGAAGAAAAAACAACAAATAAACGTATAAAAAAAATTTCCTTTATACTTATATTTTTTATCCTGCTAACACCTGCTTGCACTATGCCTCAACTCCATGCAGCTATAGGCAATCCCTTTAAAAAAATAAGTACAGGTGTAAATGAAATCAAGGATTCAATCAGTGAAACAAAAGAATTTTTTGAAGCACTTGGCAAATTCACAAAAACAGTTGCATTCCCTATAAAAAAAATTTCCTCCCTGGTTGGAG